>JAFGRS010000118.1 GCA_016935045.1 Lentisphaeria bacterium
CCCTTCCCCCGGTACGGGGCGCGGCCCTCCGCGCACCATCCCGGATGGACTTCGGCCGTCGGGGGCGCCGGGCACCTGCCTGGGCGGCGCTCAGCGATCCGGCCAGGGCACCGGGAACCAGTCGGGGACGAGGACCCAGGGGTTTTCGGCGCGGAGGGGGTCCGTGACCGGGAGGGTGGCCACTCCCTCCGCGTCGGTGCTGACATAGAGACTGCCGGCTTCCGCCTGGATGGTGAAGACCAGGGGCCGGGGGTGCGGTCCCAGGCGGTACGCCCGCAGCGCGTCCCTGTCGCCGCGAGGCGTCCGGTCCACGGCTGTCCGGGGGATGAGCGCACTCTCCATGGCCATGTTCCCCAGCAGCGGTCCCACCGCGGGGCACTCCCGGAACAGGCAGAAGACCCCGCACAGATCCAGCAGGAAGAGATAGCGCACGCGCCCCCCTTCGCGGTCCAGCCACTCCCTGTTCCCTGCCAGATGACCCGCCCGCAGGCAGAGGACCATGGTCCCCTTGGGCTGGTTGGCAACGACCGCCGGATTCTCGGCCAGGAGTTCCTCCCTCAGGGGCATCCCAAAGGTGCCGTCGGGGGAGACCGGGACGTCCAGCACCCCGTTACCCGACTCGATGCGGAAACGGATGTCTTCCCGGCGCACGCCGGGGCGTCGGCTCTCGGCCCAGACCCGCACCTGTGACGGATCCAGGAAAACGTCCCTCGATACCGTCAGCACACTGTGGAAGAAGGCGTAGGGAAGGGATGCCGGCGGCGCCGCGTCCTTGCCTTCCCCCGGCCCGGACTCCCCCTCCTCCGGCGCGGGACCGCGCGTGATCGTGAAGAGTACCTGCACCCGCCCGTTGCCAAGGTTCCGGATGTTGCCCTCGACGTTGCGGAAACGGCCCGTGGCAATCAGGCGATCGATGGCCTGACGCACGCTTCCGGGATCGAAGGGGTCCCCCACGCGGAGTCCCAGGATGGGCCGAAGGGTTGCCGGGGTGTCCGGCCCGTCACCCCGGAACTCCACCGTCACGTCGCCCACCGTGGCCTGTGGGGCCCCCATGGCTGGGATTCCGGCCAGGGCGACCAGCACCAATGCCCACGGCAGAACGGCGCCCGGGAGGCCCCGCCGCCTGCTTCCCCGGGAGTGTTGCACCCCGCCGCTGCCGTGGGTCCCGCTCCTGTCGCCGGCTGTGTTCCGTCGATCCATCGGACTCGCAGTCATGTTCGGTGTTCCAGCGGCGCTGCACAGGCACCGGTACTGGGTCCCCCTGTGCCCATGGTCGTGTCCCGGGTTCGTAGTCCCGCCGTCACGGCCTGTCGATCTACCCGCATGGTGCGCCGGAATGGTGCTGGAGCCGGCGATCCTCCGCCGTATGCTACGCTCAGATCACCGCCGAGGACGGCGGGCTCCAGCCGTCTCTCCCGTTCTTCCGACACCCTCTCCAGGCGGTCCTCTTCCTTCCGGAGCTTCCGGCTTCGCGTGTTCCGCCTCGGCCTCGGCCAGGAGTCGCAGGAGGTGAGCACGGGCGGCGGCCGCGCCCTGCGTGCGGATCATCTCCCGCACAGCATCCGCCGCCATGGCCTTGAGGAGTCGGGAACGCCCTTCGAGGGACAGCCCCGATGCCTTCACCCGGGTCCGCATCCGGCGCAGCAGAGCGGCGTGCAGGCCGAACTCGGGGCCCACCACGGCGGCCAGCAGGTCGCGGATACGTCCCGCGAGGGCCGGGCAGCCGCCGCCCGTGGAGACGGTCACCAGGACGCTGCCCCGGCGCAGGACGGCCGGCACGATGAAGCTGCAGAGTTCGGGCTGGTCCACCACGTTGATCGGGATGCCGGCTTCCCGGGCATGGCGGCAGGCCCGGCGATTGACCTCCTGCGGTCCCGCGGCGCTGATCACCAGCCACATGCCGCGCGTGTCGGTCTTGCGATAGCCGCGTCGGATCCGGGTGATTCCCTTCATGCGCGCCAGCGCGGAACAGAAGGCCGGACTGACCACCGTGATTTCGGCTCCGCACTCGCGCAGGGATTTCACCTTGCGGCAGGCCACCGAACCGCCGCCGATGACCAGCACCCTGCGGCCCTTCACGTCCAGATTGACGGGAAGGTACTTCACGCGATCTCCCGCAGGGCTTCCCGGGCCGCCGCAATGGTCCGTTCGAGGTCTTCTTCGGAGTGGGCGGTGGAGACGAAGCAGGCTTCGAACTGGGACGGCGCCAGGGCCACGCCCCGGGCGAGCATGGCGTGGAAGAAGCGGGCGTACCGGCGGGCATCGGCGGTCTTGGCGGAGGCGTAGTCCGTGACTGGCGTGTCGGCAAAGAAGAGGGTCTGCATGGAGCCGACGCGGTTCTGCCAGACGGGGATCCCGGCATCCTGCGCCGCCTCTCCCAATCCCTCAGCCAGGAACGCGGCCCGGGCCTCGAGGGAGGCGTAGGGCGGGGCGGCGATGAGTTCCCGCAGCGCCGCCAGGCCGGCCGCCACCGCCAGGGGGTTGCCGCTCAGGGTCCCGGCCTGGTAGACCGGGCCCCCGGGGGCCAGCGCATCCATGATCTCCGCCCGGCCGCCATAGGCCGCGGCCGGAAGCCCTCCCCCGATGATCTTGCCGAGGACTGTAAGGTCCGGAATCACCCCGTACAGCTCCTGGGCGCCGCCGAGACCGAGGCGAAACCCGGTGATGACCTCGTCGAACACCAACAACGCGCCATGGCGCCGGGTCTGCTCCCGCAAGCCTTCCAGAAAGCCTGGGGCCGGAGCCACCACACCCATGTTCCCCGCCACCGGCTCGACGATGACACCGGCAATCTGCCCCGGAAAGGCATCGAAGACCGCGGCTGCCGCGTCCAGGTCGTTGTATGGTGCCACGAGGGTCTTCTCGGCATAACCCGCGGGGACCCCGGCGGTGTCCGGCACCGCGAACGTGGCCACGCCGGAACCCGCGGCGGCAAGCAGCCCATCCACATGGCCGTGGTAGCAGCCCTCGAATTTGATCACGAAGTCCCTTCGGGTGTAGCCCCGGGCAAGGCGCAGGGCGCTCATGGCGGCCTCGGTGCCGGAGCTGACCAGGCGCACCTTCTCTATGCCCGGAACGCAGTTCACGATGGCCTGTGCCAGCTCGTTCTCGCCGGCGGTCGGCATCCCGAAGCTGGTGCCCCGGCCGCAGGCCTCGCGCACGGCTTTGATCACGGCCGGCGGGGCATGACCCAGAATCAGCGGCCCCCAGGACATCACGTAATCGATGTAGCGGTTGCCGTCGACGTCCACCAGCACGGAACCGGATGCGTGGTCGGCAAAGACGGGCGTCCCCCCCACCGCCCCAAAGGCGCGAACCGGGCTGTTGACCCCGCCCGGGATCAACATCCGGGCCGTCTGCCAGAGCGCTTCGGAACGTCCTCTGCGTCGCTGCGCCATGGAATCTCCTCTGCCATGCCACCGGGCCGACTGCCCGGCGCCTGCCATCTCCACCACCATAGCCATGCCCCGTGTCAAGGCAAGGACCAGCG
>JAFGRS010000763.1 GCA_016935045.1 Lentisphaeria bacterium
GCGACCGGCTACGGGGTCACGGTGAACCTGGGCAGCGGCGGGAGCATCGTTGCCGCGCGTGCCTCGATGCGCGATGGCGCCCTGGTTCTCGGCGGACTGCGGGGAGAGCCGACACCGGCCTTCGGGCCCGCATCGGAAGTGCGCGTCACGCTCCCGGAAGGAGACTATCCACACGTCCATTTCCGTTTGGACCTGGCGTCCTTCGACGCCGCGTCCTGGCAGGAACGGTACGGCGAGGCCCCCTTCCATTTTCTGACCTGCTCGGCGCCGGAGGCCGGCATCTTCCACCATCGCGGCTGGCCGATCCCGACGCCGGTACTGGATCCCTATCCCCTGCACGGCGAGGCCACGGGCTACGGCATCCAGATTCGCTCCCTGTGGTCGAGGGACTGGACCTATGCTCCTGCGCTCGGCGCCCATCCCATTCCGGTGGTGGGGCTCTGGGCGCCCGAGGCGCGGCGCTACGTCGCCTACGACTTCCACGGCGCCCGGCTGACGGACTGGTCCGAGCGCGACATCGGCACGGCCTACTGCTGGCGCTGCGGCGAAGAAACACGCTTCATCACCCTGGTTTGGCCCTACGCCTGCCCCTACCAGAAACTGACCTATCCGGAGCTGCCCCGGGACCGGACGGTATCGAGTTGGTTCCGGCTGGTGCTGAGCACGGAACTGGGCAGTGACGACGATCCGAACGAGCTGCTGTTCCGGACCGTCCTCAGCCGCTGCGGGGAGGCATTGCCCCGGCTCGGGGCGGTCCCCGACCTGTCCTGGCTGCCGCCGCCCCTGCGTCCGGAGCACTTTTCGCCCCCTCCCGTGGGTCGGCTGCACGGCTCGATTGGTGAGGACAATGACCAGTGGTGGAAGGCGGGCACGGAGACGGTCGAGGGGATGACCTGGGTCGGCGACCCGGTGACGGTCCTCTTCGAGTCGGGGGACGAAGCGGGGGTCGCCCGGCTGCGGGCGGACATCGGGGTGATGCTGGAGCGCGTCGAGCGTTTCGAGGTCGCCGGGGAGGCCTGCGCGGCCTGGCGTCAGCCGTTCTCGGGGGAAGCGATCGACGCCTTCGGTCCCCAGGGCGTCGCCACGCGGCACAACATCCAGACCTGGATGACGGCGCTGGCCCTGCTCGATGCCTCGCGCAACGACCCTGCCCTCGCGGATCGCTGCCTGCCGGTGGTGGACGGGGTGCTGCGCTGGACTCGACACATCCTCTACACCCGCAACGGCTACCCCGATGTCCCCGCGGCCCAGTTCTGCTGGGGGGCCGGTCCGGTGGTGAAGTTCTGCCTGCGCTATCATACGACGTTCCGGGACAGCCCGGAGCGTGAGGCACTGGCCGCCGTGGCGCTGAAGCTGTCGCGCACGATGCTCTACCGTTACCTGCCCATGTGGATGAGCGACAACAACGAGGCGGACACACTGGACAGCTCCTTTTTCATGGAGCCGAACTCCGGCATCAGTTGGCTGGGGGCAGCCTGCGCCAACGAGGTCTGGATCGTCGGCCATGCGCTGACCCATGCCTACGTCGCCACCGGGGACCCGTGGCTGGGGTACTGCCTGCGAGGCATGGCCACCCGCATGCCGCAGTTGTATCGCGACGAGTTCGCCGCGTCCATCGAGGACTACGGCACGAATTTCACCGAGCGCCTCGGGTTGTACCCGGGCAGTGCCCAGGCCCCGGGGACGCGCGCGACCTTCGGGGGGCTCTGGGGAGGCTTCGAGCAGATCTGCTGGCCCGTCGGAGGCGCCGCCCTGCGCGTGGTCTGCGGTGACCGGGCCGCCACGGCTTTTGGCCGGGGCAGCGCCGGGATCCGCCTGGCCGAGTACCGCAGTGCCCCCGGCAAGGGCTTCGCCTTCCGCCTGGCGGGGGAGGCTCCGGCGGCCCCGGGAGCTGAGTCCGCGGTCTGCGTGACCTATCCCCTCGAGGACATCCGGGGGTGGGCCGTGGTCCGCACCCGGGACGGGGAACGACGCGTGCTCGACGAGGGCGGGGACCTCGGGCGCTGGCCCGCGCGGAGCGATTCGGTGCTGGTGCGGGGGCTGCGGAGCGGTGACGCAGTGACCGTCGGGCAGGAACCTTCGGGGAGGGCGTTCCTGCCGCTGAACGACTGGGTCCCCGCGCCCGCCGCGGCCCCGGTCTCCGGGGGCTGGGAAACCGTGGACGTGACCCCGCTCTGCGACGTCCGCCTGGCGCGGGACTGGTCGGACACGGCGTCGCACGCGGGTCTGGAGACGGGCCGGAAATGGGTCCTCGGGGTCCCCTTTGAGGTCGTGGATACGGACGCCAACGGGGGCCGCAACGCCGCGCGGGACGGTGCGGTGGCGTTGCCGGACGGGTGCCGTCGGGCCTACCTCCTCGTGACCAACGTGAAGGAGGGCGCCACGGTCGCCGCCGCCACCTCCCGCGGCAGGGCACTTCCGGCTGCCTCTCTTGCCGAGGCGCCGGTGGTCTGGCGGGGTTGGCCGCCCTGTTTCGGCTGGCGCGTGAGCCTGGCGGCCGTGGGGGACGGCGCCGCGCCGGTCCGCACGCTGCGCGTCGAGGGGGCGGACCTGCTCGCGGTGACCGCATCCGGAGGCGCAGCTCGCGGGGAGGCGGCGGTGGCGGAGCGCCTCGATGCGCTGCGCCGGGCGGCCGAGGCCGAAGCAAAGGCCGTGGCAAGCGTCGCCGCTCTCCAACCCCTCTTCGAGAAATGGAGCGGGCGCATCGCCCTGTTGCCCTTTCCCCCACGGGTCAACCCCTACAGCTCCCCCCTGGTCCGCATCCTGGCGCGGGCTGACCTGCTGCGCCACGTCGCCATGCTGACGCCGGACCAGCTTGTCGATGCCGGTGTGTTCGACGCTTCTCGCTTCGTGCTGGCGGTCTACGGGGGCGGCGAGGTGTACTGGCAGACGGTCTCCCGGGCGGGGGACGGGGACGAAGCGCTGCACCGGTTCCTGGTGCGGGGGGGCACGCTCCTGGTTCTGCCCACGGGGCCCTTTCCGTTCTACTACGACCAGGACGAGAAGCCGGTGGTGCGCGCAAGCTACTTCGGCCTGCCCATGGGAGGCAGCGGCGTCCGCGGCGCCGGCGACACCCTCGATGTGCCGGGCAAGACAGCGATCGCGGGGTGGGAGATCCCGCCCGAGGGGGCGGATCTCACGTTCCGGCTCCATCCCGGCCAGAAGCTCCTCGACGGCTTCCCCGACGCTCTGCCGTTCCCGGACCCGGAAACCGCGGATCCGCGCTGGCGGCCGCTGAACCCCTACGCCCGGGGGAGCCGCTCCTACGCAGGGGTCCTGGGGCTGTATGACCGGGAGGGCACCCACTACGGCGACGCGGTGGCCGTGGTGCAGCCGGCGGGCATGGCGGGCCGGGTGGTGTCCGTCTGGAGTTCGCTGCTCGAGGTGCCGGCGGTGAGTGCCGGGCTGATGGGGGCCCTGCTGCGCTTCGCGCTGGGCACGGCGGTCGAGCCCCCGGCGGCGGCCTTGTGTCCGTACGTGGCGCAGCCGCCCCGGGTGGACGGCGCCCTGGGTCCGGGCGAATGGGACGGGGCCGCCACGCTGGCTGGGTTCACCTGCTTCGGTCCCCGGCAAGGGGCCCCCTCGCGGCCCACGACCGTGCGCCTGTGCCACGACCGTGAGGCGCTGTATGCGGCCTTCGACTGCGTGGACCCCGATGTGTGGTCCACGCTGACAGAGCGGGACGGTCCCCTCTGGGAGGGCGAGGTGGTGGAGCTGTATGTCGACCCGGACGGCGACGGGGCGCACTACCGGGAGATCGAGGTCAACCCGCTGAACGCGGTGGTCGACCTGACGATCGAAGACGTCGGGGACAGAGGACCGGAACGGTTGCGGGAGTACCTGCGCTGGGATGCCGGCGGCATGCAGCATGCGGTTAGGGTCCGCGGAACGACCGCGGCGCGGGAGGACCGGGACGAGGGCTGGCAGACGGAAGTGGCCATCCCCCTCGCGGTGCTGGCCGACGCGGGGACGGCTCCCGAGATGGGGGAGACGTGGCGCATGCAGTTCTACCGCATCGAGCGCCCGAGGGACGGGGAACCGGAGTTCAGCGCCTGGTCGGCTACCGACACGTTTCACCGGCCGGAACGCTTCGGCTTCGTGACCTTCTGCGGCCCCATCGAGGGTCCCGATGGCTTTGACGCCTACGGAGACGGGCAACCTCCAACGGCCCCCTGGACGGTCGGCAGCGGCGAATGGGTGGTCCGGGACGGCGTGCTCGTCGGCAGGGACTGCACGGGGAGCTACACGGCGCGAGGCGTCTCGCGCCTGGGGGCCGCATGGAGCGATGCCACGGTGACGCTGCGGTTCCGGGTCCTCTCCAGGGGCAGCGATTGGCGGGATGGCCCCTGGTTCGGCTTCCGCGCGGGAGAGGAGGGGATGTACTCACTGGATCTCACGGTTCGGAGCGCGCAACTGCACAAGGCGTGGCCCGGGGGCTCGACCGGCGATGCCGATCCCCTTGCCGAGGGCCCCTTTGCGCTGGATACGGAGTGGCATGAGCTGCGCGTGGAACTCGCGGGAAACTCCATCACCGTCAGTCTGGATGGCCAACCCCCGCTGCTGCAGGTCGAGGACGACAACCATGCCGGAAGACCCCCCGTCCGCCAGGGCAGCCTTGTGCTTTGCGCCCGGCGCTGGGAAAACGCGACCGGCCACACGGAAGTCGCCTTCGACGATGTCCGGGTGCAGCCACGCAGACCGTAGGCGGCAAGCGTGAGGGAGGAGAGAGGGCAGGGCGCCCCCCACCGCTTCGCCTGGGGAATGCACCCCCCAGCGGCCCTCCTCTCTTGCGGCGAGCGCCTCCCACCGTGGAGCCCGCGATGCCTGACCCGCTTCGGGCCGGGCTCGCGGTCTTCCCGCTCGGGCCTACCAGGCCACGGTCTGTCCGAGGCCCTTGCCGGAGAAGGCGGTGATGCGGGCCCACTGCCCTTCGAGGGGTTCCACGGTGGCCTTGATCTTGATCCCCTTGGCGGGCGGATCCGAGGGGTTGCCCGCGAGGCTGAGCGCGACCGCCGTCCCGACCTTCTTTCCTTTAACGACGAA
>JAFGRS010000764.1 GCA_016935045.1 Lentisphaeria bacterium
GATTCGGGGTGAAGGAGCGCGGCCGCGCCCCCTCCCCGCCCTCCGATCGGCGCTCCACCGGGACAAGCCCGGCGGCGGCGTTGGGATGTTGATACAGCCCTGCCGGGAACGTTCGCGAGTACGCTCGCGCTCCATGCCCGAGTCCGAATCCTGCCGGCTGGAGCGCGAGCGTACGCGCGAGCATCATGGTGTCGTTGGCGGCAGACTCCACGGAGGTATGACGAACGTTCCCCGGCCCAGGAGATGTCCGGAAAACGGGGGGGGCCGTGTCGTGCCTGGCGGGTGTTTTCCGGCCACGGGCGTGCCCGGCGTGTCCGGAAAACGGGGGGCCTCGCCGGCGTCCGGGAGGGGTGTTTCCCGGCCGCCGCCGGGTCCGGAGGACGGGTGGGCGCCAGCCCCTCGGCCGGGTGTTTTCCGGCCACGGGCGTGCCCGGCGTGTCCGGAAAACGGGGGGGGGGCAGGTCGCCGGGAGTTCCCGCCGCGGCGGCAGCAGGACTGTCCTCCGGCGATGGTTCTGACATGGCGGGTGACGGTTGGTCCCGGAGCCCCGGGCGTTCGTCCTGCCCGGGCAGGGGTCGTCCCCGGGGGTCTCAGTCGTCCCACGCCTGGGGGTCGATCCGCCAGGGGATGGGAGGGAGGTCGCCACGGCGCAGGGGGGCTTGCGAGACTTTCCCCGCGGCCAGGTCCCTGACCAGGCGGCGGAGGCCGAAGATCCAGGCAAAGCCGGCAGCGCCGCGGGGGTAGAGGACCAGATTGTTCCGCAGGGTGGTTTCGCTGAAGCCGTTGGCCTTCTCGGCCCCGGCCCCGTTGGCAAAGGTCTGCAGGGCCCAGTAGCGTTCCGCGTTCTCCAGCATGTCCATGCCGAGGTATCCGGCCACCGCGTCGCGCCACATGTTCATGGAGATCCAGACATTCTCCCGATCCTCGCTGGAATGGCCGCTGCCGTAGGCTGTCCGGCACTCCTTCTCGGCCCGCAGGAGGTCCTGCCGGAGGCGTTCCAGGTCGAGGCCTTCCGGCAGGTCACCGACCATGAGCAGGGGCAGCAGGCCGTTGCTGGTGTAGAGGCTGTAGGCGTCCCACCCCGGGAGTTCCTCGTAGGGGAGAGGCTTCCCGGACCAGGCGTCCACCAGGCCGGCCGTGGTGGGATCCAGGCAGACGCCCCAGTGGTCCTCCAGCCAGCCCTCGTTGAGGGTGCGCACGGCCCTGCGGACTTCGGCGGCGCAGCGCTGGGCGAAGGCGGTGTCGCCGACGGCCTCGAACATGCGTCGGGCGGCATGCAGGGCGGCCAGGCGTTTCACGCCCAGGTAGACGTTGTCACGGCCGTACTGGACTGCGGGGCTGGCATCGTCGATGGTGTTGGCGGTGCCTCGATCCGGGAAGCCGTTTCCCGTGCTGTCGGCCCAGAGGAGGTATTCGGTCAGGGAGCGGTTGAGGGCGCGGTAGGTTTCGAAGAGGCCTTCCCGTCCCCACCACCGTCCATGGGCGAAGAGGAGGAGAAGGAAGTTGGCGTTCTCCTCCACCGGCATGGCATGGTGGTAGCTCTGGCCGTTGGCGCACCAGCCTGCCCCCATGTCGTGTTCGAGAATGGCCCCGGGGAAGTCTTCGACAGCCGCGGGCGGATGGCCGCTCCCGGCTGCGAGGTCCGCGCACCTGCGGCGTTCGGCGGGCGCGTCGTTGGCGTGGTGTTGCCACTCCGCGAAGATCCGTTCAAGAAGCTGCGGCCAGAAGGCGAAGTAGAAGGGGGCTTCGTTGCAGGTCACGTCGACGGTGGAGTTGTACCAGCAAGACCCCTCCCAGACACTGAACCACTGCCGCGGCAGGCGTTCGGAGGCCGCTGCGGGTACGCACCACAGGGTACAGATCAGGTAGCTCTGGAAGGCCAGTGCGAGGGTGTCGAGGGCGGCGGCGGGGAGGTCGCTGTCCCCGAAGAGGGCATCAAAGCGGCGGCTCTTCGCGGCCCAGTTCTCGTGCTCGCGGCGGACGGCGGCGGCCAGGGTCCGGGGGGTCTGCCAGTGATCGGTGTAGCGCAGGCGCATGGCTTCGCCGAAGCGTTCGAAGAGGGGGTCGCCGCAGAAGCCGGCCAAGGCGGCGCGCAGGTGCACGGGAGTGCCGTCGTGGACATCCACATCGCAGCGCAGTTCGCCCGCCTCGATCCGCCAGGCACCGACGAGGGGCAGGAGCCGGTCCTCGGCCTGGCCCGTCGTCGGCTGACGCCGCAGTCGGGCGCCCCGGGCCGTGTCCGTGACGCCTTCGCCGGTGCTGAAGCGTCCCGCGGCCTGGACCGGATAGCGGAACACGATTTCCTCCGGCGTCTGCTCGAGGTCCGCATTCGGCGGCCGCAGGCCCAGGCGCAGCACGGCCCGGTGCGGGCACTCCTTCGGGACGCCTGTCCAGCGGATGCGCCGTACCGGTTCCAGGACGGCGTCGACGAGGTAGACAGGGGCGCAGGAGACCGCCTCATCCTGCGGCCAGAACGGCGCCACAATGCGGATGTCGGCACGGATGCCCAGGCGCAGGCTGTGGCAGACGAAGCGTACGGAGGTCATGCTGAGGTGCTGTTCCACCGTGTCGAAGGGCGCCAGGCCGGGGGCAAAGGGCAACCCCACGCTCCAGTCCCCTTCGGCCAGGGCAATGGTCAGGGGCATCGGTTCCTGGCA
>JAFGRS010000765.1 GCA_016935045.1 Lentisphaeria bacterium
AAGTACCTGACGTCTCTGGCGTGAAATGGTCCATCGTCCATGGTCCATGGTCCATGGTCCCCAGTTGCGCGAAGCGCTAAGTACGATTGGCAGCGTGACCGAACCGTCTCTCATTGCGCAAACCGCGAACCTCGATATGGTACTGGCTTTACACTCACAGGGCAAGTCCTGCGCCTGCAAGTGCGTCCCTGTAGAGGCTGTGCTTCGCGTCGTGGACGCGTCCGTGCCTTGGGCAGCGCCCGGTGTCCGGACGCAGGGAAGCCGAGGAGGAGTCCGGGACCCGGATCTCCCGCGGCCCTCCGAAAGGATGGTCAGGTGGCGGATATCTTCGACAAGTGCATCCGGTTCAAGCGGCAATCCCAGATCGTGTCCGCGGCGGATCGGGCGGTGGCCGAAAGCACGCTGTTCCGGCAGGCCCCGGTGTGCAATGCCGGCCCCTGGATCGACTGCTCGGGCCGGCGGGTGCTGCAGTTCAGCACCAACGATTACCTCGGCCTGGCCGGCCATCCCGAAGTGCACCGGGCAGCGCAGGAAGCTGTCGCTCGATACGGCATCAACTTCCCCATGGGTGCCCGGCCCCTCACCGGCAACACGGCCCTGCACGAGGAGTTGGAACAGCAGATCGCCGACTTCAAGGGAACGGAGTCGGCCATCGTATTCTGCAACGGGGCCTTGGCCATGATGGGGGCCCTGGCGGCCCTGGCCGAACCCCGTGACCTCATCATCCTCGACCGCTATGCCCATGCCAGCCTGGTATGCGGAGCGCGCATCTCCGGGGCGCGGCTGCGTTTCTTCCGCCACAACGACCTCGACGACCTGCGCAAGGTCCTGCGCGAAGCCCCGCCCGAGCAGGCGCGGATGGTGGTGGTGGACGGGGTGTACTCCATGCAGGGAGACATGGCGCCGCTGCCCGAGATCAGCGATCTGTGCCGGCACTATGGGGCACGGTTCATCGTCGACGACGCCCACGGCACCGGGGTCTGCGGCGCCAACGGGCGAGGCACGGCCGAGCACTTCGGCGTCGAGGACCGGGTGGACCTCCACCTGGGCACCTTCAGCAAAGCCCTGGCCACCATCGGGGGGTTTGCGGCCGGCAACCGGGATGTGTTGGCCTATCTGCGCTTCACGGCGCCGACGCTTCTGTTCACCAAGGCCATGCCGGCCTGTGTCGTCGCCGCCACCATGGCCGCCCTGAAGATCCTGCGGGGCGAACCCGAACGCCGCCTTCGCCTCTGGCGCAACCGGAAACTTCTGCAGGATGGGCTGACTGCGGCGGGGTACGATATCGGCAGTACCCAGACCCCCATCACCCCCGTCCAGGGCAACGGCACGGACGCGGTGTACCTGGGTAAGGCCCTGTACCAGGACTTCAGCATCTGGGCCAACGCCGTGCTCTATCCCGCCGTGCCGGTGGGCACCTCCATCCTCCGGGTCATCCCCACCGCGAACCACACCCAGGAAGACGTCGCCATGCTCGTCGACGCCATGGCGGCCCTGCGTCGGGACCATGGCGCCGAGGTCCACGGGGTTGCCGCCGCGGAATCATGACGGAACCGCCACGCATCCGCAGAGTGCAGACAGCCCGGGAACGGCGCCGCTTCCTCGATCTCCCCTATCGCCTCCATGCCGCCGACCCGGCCTGGGTCCCCCCCCTGCGCCTGGGCCAGGCACGTATCTTCGCGGGGCGGACCGCCTTCTTCGGGCAGGCGGAAATGGCCATGTTCCTGGCCGAACGCGGCGGGCGCGCCGTGGGACGCATTGCCGCGATCCACAACCGGGCCCACAACGCCCAGCATCGGGATCGCACCGGTTTCTTCGGCTTTTTCGAGTGCGCTCCGGACGATGACTCGGCCGCCATCGCCCTCGCGAAGGCAGCCGAATCCTGGCTCGGAGAACGGGGTCTGCAATCCATGCGGGGACCGGTCAACCCGTCCATGAACGCGGAATGCGGCCTGCTGGTGGACGGGTTCCAGCATCCACCCCTGGCCCTGATGCCCCACAACCCCCCGGCCTATGCCCGACTCCTCGAAGCCGCGGGACTGGAAAAGTGCAAGGATCTCTATGCCTACTGGATCGAGTCCGCCCGCATCGGCCCCGGGTCCCCGGAACACCGCCGCATGCGGCGCATCGCCGACCGCATGCGCAGCACACACCCCGAGGTGACCATCCGCAACCTCGATATGCGGCGCTACGAGGAAGACGTGCTGCGCTACCTGCCCGTGTTCGAGGAGGCCAGGAGGAACAACTGGGGATACGTCCCCATGTCCCGGGCAGAGATCCTCGAAACCGTGCGCGACCTGCGCCGGATCGTGGCGCCGGAGATCGTCCTCTTCGCCGAGGTGGCGGGGGAGCCGGCCGGTGTCTGCCTGGCGATTCCCGACCTGAACGAAGTGCTGCGCGGAACCGGCGGCAGGCTGCTGCCCGTCCTCCTTCGCTTCCTCACCGGCCGCATGCGGCGGGTGCGCCGCATGCGGATCTTCGGCATCGCGGCCCTGGACCGCTACCGCTCCCTCGGCATCACCGGAACCCTCCTCCTGGAAAGCGTCCTGCGGGGCAGCAAATGGGGATGTACCTGCGCGGAAGCATCCTGGGTCCTCGAGGACAACCTGCTTTCCAACCGAACCATCCAGAAAACCCTCCAGCCGGATCACTACAAAACCTATCGGCTCTACGAGAAGCCGATCCCCAACACCCCGTCAACGGACAGGGACGCATCTGCCCATGGCGCAGCTCAGGATATGCTTCGGAGACAATCTCCCCATCCTGAATGACCTGCCGGCCGAGTCGGTGGACCTGGTCTACATCGACCCGCCCTTCAACACCGGTCGGGTGCGGAACCGCAGGCGTCTCGCCACCATTCAGGACGCCGACGGCGACCGAACCGGGTTTCAGGGCCGGCGCTACCGGACTGTCGAACTCGGCGCCAAGCAGTACCCCGACACCTTCGACGACTACCTTGCCTTCCTCGAACCGCGTCTGCGCGCGGCGTACCGTGTCCTGCAGCGCGCGGGAAGCCTCTTCCTCCACCTCGACTGCCGCGAAGTGCACTATGCCAAGGTCCTTCTCGACAGGATCTTCGGCCGGGAGTCCTTTCTTAACGAGATCATCTGGGCCTACGACTATGGCGCGCGCTCGAAGACAAGATGGCCCGCCAAGCACGACAACATCCTGTGGTATGCCAGGGACCCGCGCAACTACCAGTTCCACCTCGAGGAATGCGACCGCATCCCCTACATGGCGCCGGGCCTCGTGGGGCCGGACAAGGCCGCCCGGGGCAAAACACCCACCGATACATGGTGGCATACCATCGTCACGACCCGTGGGCGCGAGAAGACCGGCTACCCGACCCAGAAGCCCCGTGGCATCCTGGATCGCATCGTCAAGGTGCACTCGCGGCCCGGAGACCTCCTCCTGGATTTCTTCGCCGGCAGCGGCTCCTTCGGCGAAGCGGCGCTGGCACATGGACGCAGATGCATCCTGGTGGACAACAACCCCGAGGCCCTGCGGGTCATGGAGACGCGTTTCGCCGGGGTCGAGGTGGAATGGGCCAACTGGCCCCCCGGAACGCACCGACACGGCGACCCGGGTCCCGATGGTGATACTCCCTGCAGGTGAACCGTTCCCCTGTGGGGCGAAGCTCCCGCCGAGCCGTTCCCCTGTTTTCCGGACATCCGCCGCCGCCCCCTTGACCGGAAAACGGACCCGGCGCGTCCCGGCGTCCCCCCCGTTTTCCGGACACGCGAGGAGGAGTTCGGCCATGGGTGCGGCGTTCTGCCGGCCCCGGGGTCTGGTTTGACAGCAGGCAACGGTCCCCGATAGTGAAGGCATGGCAGTGCGGAACGGATGGAGATGGGGGGGGGGACGCAATGGAAAGGACGTGTTTTGCCGCTGTGCTGTCCCGCAACTCCTTTTGCTGATCGTTTCGAGACAGCCTGGAGCCCCCGCGTCCCTGCGGACACACTCCGGGACGTGCAGACGATTCTGAGGCGGTTCGTGCAGAGACGGCTCCCTGGAGGTCCGCCCTGCAGAGTTCTGCGTCTCGGAATTGCTACACATCTCATTGCGCTGCATGGACCATGGACCATGGACCATGGACTCATCGCACGCCCAACGCCCAACGCCCAACACCGAACGTAGAATGGGGAAGCTGGAGATGCGGAGGATCCCATTCCGGTTCGGCAAGGCGTGCCGAACCGTTATTGCATTGCTCACATCCCCCCTGGCCATCACGCTGGGCAAGTGCTTGACGTCTCTGGCTTGGAAAGGTCCATTGTCCATGGTCCATGGTCCCCAGTTGCGCGTAGCGCTGCGTTCGACTATGCACGGGAGAACCACGAGCGGTGGCCGACCGTGCCGGCGCCCTGAAGCCCCCGACACGCGAGTGCAGCGTTGGGATGGGGGATGGGACCTGTTCGGCACGAGAACATCCGTGCATTTCGTGTGCTTCGTGGTGACTCATCCGGACCAAGGAGCCGTTCATGGTCACGAGACAGCCCGTGCTGGGTTTCTGCCCGATTGGCAAGTTCGTCTTCAGCAACCAAGACGCCTTGCGCTTCAAGGTCGCCATTCGCGGGCTGTTGGAGCAGTGGCGGGTGCCCTTGGTGGACCTGGAGGATGTGGTGGAGGATGGCTTGGTCAAGGACCAGTCCCAGGTGGATGCGGTGGTCGCACACTTCCGCTCGGCCGGCGTCGATGCCCTATTCATGCCCCACTGCAACTTCGGCACGGAAGGCGCCGTCGGCATGATCGCGCGCAAGCTGGCCCTGCCGGTGCTGCTCTGGGGGCCGCGGGACGAAGCTCCTCTCCCGGACGGGACACGCCTGCGGGACACGCTGTGCGGGCTGTTCGCTTCGAGCAACGTGTTGCACAAGTTGAGGGCGCCCTTCACGTACATCGAGAATTGCCGTCTCGACGAACCGCCCCTGCGGCAGGGAGTGGACACCTTCCGGCGCGCAGTCCATGCCGCGGCTGCCCTGACCCGCGGTCTGCGCATCGGCCATAT
>JAFGRS010000766.1 GCA_016935045.1 Lentisphaeria bacterium
CACTGCTGAAGACGGCATCGCGCCAGGCGGCTCTCCGCGGCCATTTCGTGGTCGAGCATGCCGCCGCGATCTTCTACAGCGCCCTGGCCGTGACCGAGGCGGAGAAGGCGAAGGGGGAGAAGCATGTCCGGGACCTGGAGCGGAGGGCCCTGGACCATGCCCGGCAGGCGGCCGCAAAGGCGGATAGCGCCGACCGGGAGAGCGATGTTCTGGGACTGGCCGGATTGCTGATGGACCGGGAAGAGGCCGAGCTTGCCGTCAGCATGCTCGCCGGGTTGCGTCGTGCCGAGAAGGGCGGGGCAGACGCGATCCTGTTCGAGGCCAAGGGCTTGCTCCTGCTCGAACGCGTCGAGGAAGCGGCGGCGGTCCTGGCGGCATTGACGGATCGTGCCGGGCTCCAGGCGCACGTGCTGCCCGAGGCGGGACGTCTGTACGCGGAGATGGAGCATTTCCCCCGGGCGGCGGAGATGTACGAACGGGCCTTGCTGGCCTATCCCGCGGCGGTCCCGGTGCGTCTTCAGCTCGCCTACCTCTACCTCCGCATGGACGAGCCCCGGAAGGGAGTCGCCACGCTTCTGCCCGTCAAGGCGCTGCCCCCATCCGGTCTGCGTCTGCTCGGGCATCTGTACCGCCGCATGGGGCGGAACGACCGCGCCCTCGAACAACTCCGCGCCGCGGAACAGGCTGCCGTCGAGGCCCGGGACACCGCGTTCTTCAGCACCGATTTCTACCTGTTCTACGCCACCGTGGCCGAGGACATGAAGATGCCCGAGGATGCGATCGAGCTGGCCCGCAAGGCCCTGGCCCTCGATCCCGAGGACCCGGCAGTCTGCAACTTCCTCGGGTATATCCTGGCGGACCACAACCGGGACCTGGGCGTGGCCGAGGCACTGATCGCCAAGGCCGTGGCCGCGGAACCCGACAACGATGCCTTCCTCGACAGCCTGGCCTGGGTCTTCTACCGGCAGGGGCGCTTCGATGCCGCCCATGAGGCGATGAACCGTGCCCTGCAGGCTTCGGTGGGGGGGCTGGACGCGGTGATCCTCGACCACGCCGGCGACATCTGCCGGGCACTCGGTCTGGAGGTGATGGCGCGGTGGTACTGGGAGCAGGCGCTCGAAAAGGGTGCGCCCAATGCGGCGGACGTGCGCGGCAAACTGGGTGTCGCGGCTGGGGAAAGCCCCTGATGGGACCGCGGCGGGGTCGCCGGCCCTGCCCCGGTCCTCAGTGTGGTTGCCCGGCGGCTTCCGGGGGACGCGTTCCGTCCAGGAGGCGACGGAATTCCCGCACCGCCTTGCGGTAGAGTTCGGCATGGGGCCCGGGGAAGTCGTTGTGTCCGACGCCTTCGAGCCACAGGTGCTGCCTGGGTTCGGGTGCGCATCCATGCAGCCTCAGGCCGTGGGCGAAGGGGATGATCCGGTCGGCCTTGCCGTGCATGACCAGGACCGGGCAGCCAACGCGCCGCATCCCGGCCAGATTCCGGAAGCGGTCGAAAGGCAGAAGCGGCACCCGGGTGACCACCACGAAGGCGCTCGTGAAGGTGCTCTGCAGGATCAACCCGCCGACCGGCGCGCGGGTGGCCAGATGAATCGAGGGACCCCCGCCTACGCTGCGGCCGAAGGGAACCACCTGCTCCGGACGTACACCCAGGGGACCGGTCAGGTAGGCGTAGGCCGCCTCGATGTCCAGGCAGGCGCCCTTCACCGTCGGCCGACCCGTGCTCAGACCGTACCCCCGGTAGTCATAGGCAAAGACCGCATAGCCCAGGTCGCGGATCTCCTCCAGCGTTTCCTCCAACTGCCCCAGGTCCTCGGCATTGCCGTGACTGAAGAGGACGGTGTGAGAGGCTTCCGGGTTCGGCAGGTGACGTGCCCTGAGGGTCTCCCCGTCCGGCGTGCGCACCTCGAGGTACCGTCCGTCGTCCCGGTAGGACGAGGGCTGAGGCAGGAAGATCTGCCGGTCCGCGAAGAACCAGGCATAGAGCGCGAAGCCGACGTACACCATCAGGGGCAGCACAAGCAGATCGGTCATCATCCGTCTCCAACCGAAGCGGCCCAGCACTGCATGCTCCAGCAGCCATACCCGCCACGGACCCCACCGGGCACCGCCGAACGCCAGCGACCTCCGGCGCCCGCGTGCCGCGTTGGCCCTGGGTACATCCATTTCCCGCCCGAGCAGCCTCTCTACAGCCCCTCAACCCACGACGCAACGCGCGGGGGCCGCCTTGCCACCTCTACCATACCGGCCTGCGTACGGGTGTCGAACTGGTCCCAACGCCGCCGCCGGGCCTGTAGGAGCGCCGATAGAAGGGCAGGGAGGGGGCGCGGCCGCGCCCCCTCTATCCGAATCGGCGCGCGGTTGACCTGCCTGCCGGAGGAGCTATGCTGGCAAAGACGATCCGGTACGCCAGGGACAGAGGACCCACGTCATGGCCCGCGCCGCACGGACAGAGGAAGCATGCAGGGAGTGTGCCCTGCGCCTGCTCGCGCAGCGGGCCCACGCCGTCGCCGAACTCCGTCGCAAGCTGGTGGCGCGGGGTTTTGGGGCGACGGTCGTCCAGGCCCTTCTGCGGGACTTCGAACGCACGGGTCTGCTCGACGATTCCCAGTTCGCGGCGCTGTTCATCGAGGAGCGGATGCGGGGTTCGGGGGCCATGGGTCATGCCCGGCTGCGGAGCGAGTTGCGGCGTCGGGGTGTGGATCCCGAGGTGGCGCGGGCGGCCATCGACCAACTTCGGGGCGATGGAGACGACGAGGACACGGAGTTCGCGAGCGCCTTGGAACTCGGCCGGAAGAAATGGCGGCTGCTCGCCATGCGGAAGCCCTTCGATCCTCTCCGGGCCGGCAACGCCCTGCTGCGTTTCCTGGCGGGCAGGGGGTTCTCGGGAGACACCTGCCGCCGGGTCCTCGATGCCGTGAACCGCGCCGCGGAAGAGCCTTGAGTCAGGCCAAGGCGGCCTCCCCGATCCGGGCTGCG
>JAFGRS010000767.1 GCA_016935045.1 Lentisphaeria bacterium
CGCGAAAGGGGAGAACCGCCGACCGCCGACCGGAGACGCTGCGCATAGGGTCCCCACGCGGCCGTAGGCAGCCCCGCACACCGCCTGCCGCCCGGGGACCGTGCGGCGTACAGCAGGCGTGCGGCGTACCGGGGATGGCGGGATGCCGCCCGGGGGCCGTGCGGCGTACGGCAGGCATGCGGCGTACCGGGGAGCAGGGCCGGCGTGGCCAGGCGCGGTGAGGACGTCTTCAGCGGCCGACGTCGTGGACCCGGTCCCAGAGGGGATTCTTGCTCGACACGTCGATGGTATAGGGGGGCTGGAAGCGTGGCCTGGGATCACCGAACAGCTTCTGGCGCAGTGTATTCGCGATCCATTTCTCGATTTTGAGTACGAGCATTTTGCGCCGCAGCCTGCCCTGCATGTCGCGGTTGAGGACCGTGGGCAGAGTGTTGGTGGTGACGATCTCGTCGATGGATGGGTCGTTGAGGTTCTCCTTGACTTCCGCCGAGGAGTAGAAGTGGGTGACCATGTAGATCACGTGGCGAGCCCCGGCCGCCTTCAGGGTTCGGCAGCACTGCACGATGGTATTGCCGGTCCGCACCATATCGTCGATGACGACCACGTCCCGGCCCGCAAGGCCGGAGAGGGAGGTGGGCGACTCCGGGTGGGGCCGGATGACCACCCTGCGCTCGCCTTCGCGCGTCTTCTCCATCAGCAGCAGCGAGGGACTGCTGCCCAGCAGCATGCGGCGCGACTGGCGCTGCAGGAGGTCGAAGACCTGGAGGACGAAGCCGGTGGCGCCCCGGTCCGGGGCGCACACGACGAAGCCTGCGTCGTCCGAGCGCGGCACGGTCACGGAATGCCGCGCCAGGTAATCGGCATAGAGGGCCCCCGGCTCGAGGTTGTCGAACTGGCCGGCAAACTCTTCCGTGAAGAACTTCTGGACGCTCACGGAGTGGTTGTGCACGGTGATGACCGCGTCGACACCGCTGGTCTTCAGGAGTTGGGCATAGAGCTTGCTGCTGAAGGGTTGTCCGTCGAACTTCTTGTAGTCCTCCGGGCTGCGTTCGAAGTCGACCTTGCCGTGCTCCGGGCGGGGCCCGCGGTCCTGGGCGCTGTAGAAGAGGTCCGGTTCCACCAGGACCACCCGCGCGGCGCCGTTGTCCTTCGCCGCCCGGGCCACCAGGAAGGTGCGCATGGCGCGGGCATTGCGGGTGTGCTCGGCGCAACAGGTGGACACCACGACCACGGTTCGCCCCCGCAACTGGGTGCCGATGTGGTCAAAATCCGTTTCGTCACTGATGAAACGCGGGCAGAATTCGCTGTTGGCGAAGCTCTTGAAGGCAATGAGATCGGAAATGTCGGCTTCCTGGCCCGTGAAATGGGCCACGTCAATCGCGAAGGGATCGTCGGCCACGCTCCCGACAACGATGGTGTGGGAGTCCAACACGTCCTGCACCTCCTCGGGTCCGTACACACAGGGGTCCCCGGGCATCGCCCACGGACCGGCCGTTGCCGCCGGAAGGAACGCCGTCCGCCCACACGGCGGAGGGGACCGTCCTCATGCAACCGGAATATATACCGCATGAGGATCCCATGCAGGTTCCGCCAGACCCGGTAGGTGGATTCCCGGCGCCCGGTGCGCCGGGCCGGGGCCGGCCGTGCCGTGGGCGGGACGCGGAGATCGCGGCCGGGACGCAAGGCGGACCTCCAGCGCCCGGTCCCGGCGGTCCCGGGCGGAATGGGATCGGGCGCCGGCCGTGTTGCTGGGAGCGTGCCGCCTGGGGATGCGCTCGGTCAGGAGCGCTCCGGAGATACAGAATGGGAGCGGCCGAAGCCGGCCGCATCTCCAGGGAGGTGGGCTTGGGGGTCTCCCCCGCCGCCGGGACCCACCGCCCCGGCAGGGACGGGCTCACTGGGCCTTGGCCGGGGGGTAGCGCTTGACCCGCAGGTCCTTGAACTCGGCCCACATGGGCGCCCCGCCGTGGAGTTGCAGGGCAATGATGCCCGAAAGCCGCTGGTGGGCTTCGTCGGCATCGGTGAAATCGATGGTCTGGACCCCGTTGAGGTAGTGCCGGATGTGGTTGCCCTCGGCGATGATGATGTAGTCGTTCCAATCATCCTTGCGGAAGGAGGCGGCAATGGCAGCCTTGTCGCCCACCGTCCCCTCGAGCTTCTTGCCCTCGGGGGTCCAGGTCACCTTCTCCCCGACCAGGCACATGCGCCCCCGCTTGCCCTTTTCGTCGTAGACAAAACCGGCCTGCCCGGGCTGATTGCGCACCTCGGCCTGATAGCCCCCGACCACCCACCGGTTCGCGTCCGTGTCCTTGAACGGCAGGTGCCTGCTGCGGTACTGGATCCCGGAGTTGTTCGCGGTGCTGACGCGGAAGGACAACCGCAGCTCGAAATCCGTCAGTTCCTCTCCCTGCCAGATCAGGAAGGTGTTGCCCTTGGTCGGGTTCTCCTTCGTCGTCTCGCCCCGGATCACGCTGTCCTTCACGGACCAGAGGGCCGGGTTCCCGTTCCAGCCCGTCAGGTCCTTGCCGTTGAACATGCTCTCCATCCCGGGCGGCTCGGGCGGCGCGTTGGGCGCGGCGGGCTGGACCGCGGCGGCCCCGTCCCCCGGGGCGGGGACCGCCGCCCCGGCGCGGGCCGAGTAGAAGACCACCAGCAGGGACACCACGACACCTGCGGCACGGAAGAGCGCTCTCATCATCGGGACCTCCACATACGGGTGACCGGGACTGACAAACGGCCCGGATCGATACCGCGGAACATACCACCTCCCCCCGCCGGCGCCAGCGGATCCCATGACCTGGCCGGCGGTCCCCGACGGCCAGGGCGCCTCGGCCTGCCGCCCGGGGACCGTGCGGCGTACCGGGGAAAAAGGCCAACCTGCCGCCCGGCTCCCTGGACCGCCCGCGTCCTCGCGGGCATCCCCCCTGGACCGCCCGCGTCCTCGCGGGCATCCCATCCCGCAACGCGTTCCGAATGCGTCCGCTTACGGGTGTTTCCCCTCGATCACCCACCAGCACTCGCTCTGCTTGCAGGGGATGTTCTCGGGCTTCGACCAGATGGCATGGCCGTCGGCGAAGGCATAGTTGCAGCCCATGTTGTGCCGTGTGGCCTTGCCGTAGTGCGTGGTATTGGGCGGGTTGATCCCGCGGATGAACCCGGTGTTGTTGTCGATGCTGTTCCCCGGGATGTCCGCAGCTGGCCCATGGTCCCCGAGCAGGATCATGCGGGCGGGCGTCTTGACCTTCGCGTCGGGCTGCCCCGACGGATGGATGGGAGCGCCCGCGGCGCTGTGCACGTTGGCCATGCTGATGCCCGCGTCCCGGGCCGCTTCGCCGGGGACCGTCGTGCCGGCGTTGGCGGCGTTGTACTTCCAATCCGGCGCCGAGGGACAGACGTACATCTTCTTGTCGTTGACGTAGGGGAAGACGATCGCGCGCCAGCTCCAGCGGTTGGCGTCGTCAGGCTCATTCGGGGGCCGGAAGCAGTGCGAGATGGTCTGGTCGTTGTCGCCCATGTACATGATCATCGCCAGGCAGAGCTGCTTGTGGTTCGAGGTGCA
>JAFGRS010000768.1 GCA_016935045.1 Lentisphaeria bacterium
CCCTCGGCCGGCCCCCCCCCTGTTTTCCGGACACGCCGCGCACGCCCGTGGCCGGAAAACACCCGTCCCGGGCGCGGGAAGCGGATGGCCGTCGGGGGCCGCCGGCCCTGCCAGGACGCCGCACGGCCCTCCGGGCGGCATCTCGGCGGGCCTCTCCTCCCCCTGTTTTCCGGACACGCCGCGCACGCCCGCGGCCGGAAAACGATCCCTCCCGGGCGTCTGCCGCCCCCCCTGTTTTCCGGACACCCTGTGGGTCCCACGTCCGGAAAACGGTTCCTTTGGAGGAGGGCAGCAGGCGAAGGGGGCAGTGGGCGTGGCGCGGAGGGAACGTGTTGCGGAGGCCGCGGCTCGTGCGGTATGGGGAGACGGATCTGCGGAACGGACTCATGCAGCCTTTCGCTCTGCCTTCTTGACAGGGAACGGAGAGCCGATGAGACTATGACGGCCGCAGGTTCCATACCCGAGATCGCTCCAGGACCGGAGAGGTGGCAGACATGTCGTGGATCTCCATCGCCGAACGGGAAGGGACGCAGCTCTGGCAGGGAGACGTTGTCGTCGTCGGGGCTTCCCTGGGCGGGGTTGCGGCGGCCCTGGCCGCGCGGGAATCGGGGCGGCGCGTGTGCCTGCTCGAGTCCGGCCCAACTCTGGGCACGGAGCTGACGGCTGCCTGGCGCCAGTCCCTGCCCGAGGATCCCCTCGTCGCACGCCTGCGGGCCCTGTGCCGGGACCTGGGGGCGCCCGCCGAGGGTCCCGTGGACATCCTCCTGGGCACCCTAGCCCTGGACCGGATCGTCGGGGAAGCGGGGGTTGACGCCTTCGTCAAGGTCGTGCCCGGCCGTGTGCTGCAGAGCGAAAGCGGCGTCGTGACCGGGGTCGAAGTGGTGGGCAAGAGCGGCCGCCAGGCCGTCGTGGCGCCGCTGGTCATCGACGCCACGGCAGGGCAGGCGCTCTTCCGACGCGCCCTCGGGCTGCCGCTCCCCCGACGAACCCGGGTGTGCCGCCGTCTCTACGTTGCGGGGATGGATGTGCCGCCCGGCGGAGAGATCCGAGACGTTCCTCCCGCAGTCGGTCTCGCCGGCAACCGAGTCGACGCCCGGCCGGCGGCGTGGCCCGGGGAGGCGATCCTCACGGTGTCCCTCGATGCCGGAGACGCATCCTGGTCCACCCTCATGCTGCGTTCGGTGCGTGCCGGCGTGGCGGCGTTCGCTTACCTCCGCAGGCACGTTGCCTCGTGGCGGGACGCTATCCTGGTGGACATTTCTCCCGGCCTCACGGAGGAGTTTCCGGAAGACGACGAGGCGTCGGCCGCGGCCGTCGGCGGGCTCGCCGCTCTGCCCCTGGTCGGAGACCTGTCGCGCCAGATCGTCGCGGGAAGGGAGCTGGGGCGTCGCCATGCCGTCGCCCCCGGGACCTTGCCGCCGTGCCCGCCCCCGTCCGGGGAACTCCTGGCCAGCGCCGAACTGAGGGCCGCGCCGGAGCAGGACCTGCCCCCCCTCCATCTGCCGCCGGCGAGCGCCCGACGCCACGAGTTCAGGGACGTTGTCGTGGCGGGGTACGGCACCGGCGGGACCTTCGCCGCCATCGCGGCCGCCCAGCGCGGCGTCCGGGTCGCGGTGCTGGATCCCTCGCCGCTGCCGGGAGGGATCGGCTCGGCGGGGCGCATCCACTCCTACTATCACGGCCTGAGCGGGGGCCTGCAGGACGGGTTCGACGAGGCCATCGCGGGACGGGCGGCGGACCTCGGCCGCGCCCGGGGATACCACCCCGTGGGGCGGGCCGACGTGCTGGCCCGAGCCCTCGAAGGGGACCGCCTCGAGGTGTTTGCCGGGCACACGGTGTTCGGCGTCATCCTCGAAGGATCCCGGGTGACCGGCGTCGTGAGCAGCGCGGCCGACGGCTACCATGTCTTCCCCTGCCAGGTGGCCATCGACGGCACCGGGGACGGCGACCTCGCCGCGGCCGCCGGCGCGACGATGGTCCTGGGGCGCGACGGTGACGGGTTCCCCCAGCCCTACAGCTACACGCCGACCTCGGTGGGCAATGGCGAGCTGCGCCACCACAACTACGACGCGGGCTGGGTCGATCCGACCGACACCATCGACTTCTCCCGGGCCCACTTCGAAGGTCGCCTGCGCGTCACGCAGCGCGGCCCGTTCGGGGCGGACCGGCATTTCTGTACCCTGGCTCCCATCCTGGGGCTGCGGGAGAGCCGCTTCGCCCGGGGGGCCCTGACCCTCACCTTCGAGGACTTCCTCCAGGGCCGGACCTTCCCTGACACGGTGTGCAGCGCCTATGCGCACCACGACAACCATGCCATGGACTACGCCGAAGAGAGCGACTGGGCGCGGCGGCACGTGGTCATGTTCGGCCTCTGGCGCTACCTCTGTCACGGCGACGTTCCCTACCGGGTGCTGACTCCCGCTGGGGTCGACGGCATCCTCCTTGCCTGCCGGGCCCTGTCGGTGGACCATGACCTGCATCAACTCCTGCGGATGCAGCGCGACCTGCAGGTCCTGGGGGAAGTCTGCGGGGTGGCGGCCGCCGAGGCGGTCCGGCGCGGGGTGGCGCCCCGGGATGTGCCCATCGACGCCCTCAAGGCAATCCTCGAAGGCCGGGGAATCCGCGTCAAGGCCCCCGCCAAGGCCCTCGATCTGCCCCAGAAGGACCTCTTCGAGGCGCTGCGCCGGGAAGATCACGACCGGGGCCTGGCAATGTGGCGCCTGAGCCTCCGGGGCCCGGAGGCCGACTGGGACCGTTTCTTCGGCGCGGAAACGGACCCCGGGGCCCGTTTCTGTGCCGCGGTCGCGGCGGCCGTGGGCGGGGTATGCCGGGATGACGTCGTCGGGGAGCTGCGCCGCGCGGTGGCGGCCCGGGCCGCGGAACCACCCCTCGGGGTCAAGTCCCCGGCGCGCTGTGTCGTGGCCGCACTGGCCCTGGCAGCCCTACGCACGGACGACGCGGCCGCTGCCAGCGGCGAACTCCTCGGCGAGGCGAGACCCGCGCCGGAGGTCCTGCTGCTGCTGGGAGCGCTGGCGACGGCAGGGCGGCCCGAAGGCATTGCCGTCGTGCGACGCTTCCTCGCCGAGCACGAGGACGCCCCCTTTCCCGTGCCGCTGTGGGGAGTCGAGGCGGCACACCCGGCTTCGTTCCGGGCCTTCGTCATCCTCCGCGCCCTGCGGACACTGGCTGCCCTGGGCTCCGCGGACGAGGAACACCGCCTCGAACCCTACCTCAACGACGCCAGCCTGCTCCTGCGGCGCCACGCCCGCAGGGTCCAGAGGGAACTGCAGGCGGTTCGAATCTGATTCCGGTTTGCGGTCAAGACAATCTCAATGGGGCTCTGCCCCATGCCCCACCGGGGCGACTCGTCTCCCCGGCCCCCTCATTCCTGGCGCGAAGACCGCGGCATCCCCGCGGCGCGTAGGCAAGCTCAGGCGACCTGACGGTGCCACGGTCTTCGCGCCGGTGGAATGGGAGGTCTGGAGGGCCGCGGTCCTCCAGCGGGGGACTGGGGGCAGAGCCACCAGAGAACCACCTTGAACGCGAAATGGAATGAGATTTCCTGAACCGGCGGTCTGCCGCCGTACCTGTGGCCAGATGGGATACCGCGGAGACCGCGGGCGCCAGGAGAACACGAGCGCGGAGACCGCGCACTCCAGATCCGCCCGTCGCAGCCGGCGGCGCGTCGCCCGGGGGCTAGATCTCGGCGCCGTCGATGGTGCCCACCTTGATGTCCAGTTCATCGCGGGACTGGATGCGGGAGACGGTGCCGTCCGTGATCCACACCACGCGGTCGCTCACGTCGAGCATTTTCATATCGTGGGTGGCGGTGATGATGGTGACGCCGTTTTCTTCCTTCATGCGCATGAGCAGCGCGATGATCTCGCGTCCGGTGCGGAGGTC
>JAFGRS010000769.1 GCA_016935045.1 Lentisphaeria bacterium
CTTTCCGGGGCTTGCGGGCCGCGGGCGCGCACCATCCGGGCGATGCGGTCCGGACGCATCGGGAATCGAGCGTCCGGTCGCGCAGGCATGAGAAGTCAAGACGAAAGGAATGCAGGAATGAAGACCTTCCACCACCTGGGTGTCCCCACCACCGCGTCCCGCGCCGGCGAGACCTACCTCGCGGATGCCAAGCTCTTTGTGACCGATCCGTCCCGGAGCCCGCACAGCATCGAGTGGCTGCGCTTCGAGAAGGGCTGCCCCATGCCGGAAGTCCTGCAGACCCGGGCCCACGTGGCCTTCCAGGTGGACGATCTCGATGCGGCTCTCGGGAACCAGAAGGTCCTCATTCCCCCCTTCGAGCCCATGCCGGGGGTCCGCGTCGCCTTCGTCCTCGAGGACGAGCAGCCCGTGGAATACATGCAGATGACGGCTTGAGAC
This sequence comes from Lentisphaeria bacterium, assembly GCA_016935045.1. Taxonomy (GTDB): domain Bacteria; phylum Verrucomicrobiota; class Lentisphaeria; order Oligosphaerales; family JAFGRS01; genus JAFGRS01. Next base: position 439 of record JAFGRS010000769.1, read on the forward strand.
ACAACGCGGAGGAGGAATGGGCCATGGTCATGAAGAAATTCATCAACGATCCGTCGCGGCTCACCGCGGAGCTTCTCGAAGGATACCAGATCGCGTACGGCGACATGGTCCGCATCGAATCCGAGAAACTGGTCGTGCGCGCCTCTCCCAAGGCGGCCGACAAGGTGGCCCTGGTCACCCTCGGGGGCGCGGGGCACGAGCCGGCCCTCAGCGGCTTTGTCGGCGAAGGCATGCTGGACATCAGCGTGGTCGGTGACATCTTCGCCGCGCCGGGTCCGCCCAAGGTCATCGAGGCCCTGCGCCGGGCCAATCGCGAGGCGGGAGTGCTCTTCGTCGTGCTCAACCATGCCGGCGACGTGATGTCCGCCAACATGGCCATGCAGATGGCCCGCCGCGAAGGGCTGAACGTCCGCATGCTGCTGACCCACGAGGACATCGCCCCCGGCGCCAACGCCCCGGCCGAGGACCGTCGCGGCCTCGTCGGCTGCATCCCGTTGTACAAGGTGGCGGGTGCGGCGGCGGAAGCCGGCATGAGTCTCGACCGGGTCTGCGCCATTGCCGAGCGCTTCAACGCCAACATGGCCACGCTGGCGGTGGCCATGCGTCCGGCCACCCATCCCGGCACCGGGGAGGCGCTATTCGACCTGGCCGATGACGAAATGGAGATCGGCATGGGGCAGCACGGCGAAGCGGGCACGGGGTCCTGCCGCATCCTGACCGCGGACGCGACCGCGGAGGTCATGGTCTCGCGCCTGGTCGCGGCGGTCGGGGCCGTTTCCGGCGACCGCCTGCTGGTTCTGCTCAACGGGGCCGGTGCGACCACCCTGATGGAACTGTACATCGTTCTGCGCGGCGTCCGCAAGGTCCTCGACGGGAAGGGGATCACGATCGCCGCATCGCGTGTCGGCGAGTTCCTGACCGTGCAGGAGATGGCCGGCTTCCAGATGCTGGTTGCCAAGATGGACGATGAACTGCTCGACCTCTGGAAGGCCCCCTGCGCCACGCCGTACCTGACGGTGCGCTGACAGAGCCGGGACGGAACGCGCGCCATGAAAGACAGCATCACGGTGGACGAATTGGCCGCCATGCTCCGGGGCGGGGTATCGAGAGTCCGTCGGGACCTCGATCTCCTGACCCGGCTCGACAGCGCCATTGGCGACGGGGACCATGGGTTGGCGATGCAGCGTGCCGCGGACGCCATCGAGGCGGCCCTTGCCGGGGGTGCGGGCAGCCTGGGGGACCTGCTCTCGCGCGTGGGCTGGGAAGTGATGTCCATCGACGGCGGCTCGACGGGGCCGCTGCTGGGGTCGTTGTTTCTCGGGATGAGCGACGGTGCGGGACCCGCCGCGAGCCTGGATCGGGACCAGCTTCGGGCGCTGTTCGAGGCCGGTCTGAACGGGCTGCGGGGCGCCACCGGGGCAAAGGTGGGGGACAAGACGCTCATGGACGCCCTGATCCCGGCCGTGGACGCCATCGCAGCCTGCCCCGCCGGCGCGGATATCCCGGCATGCCTCGCCGCCGCCGCCGAGGCGGCCGAGCGAGGGGCCGAAGCCACCCGTCCCCTGCGGGCCCGGTTCGGCCGGGCTCGGAACCTGGGCGACCGGGCCATCGGACACCTCGACCCCGGCGCCGTTACCGTTTCGCTGTTGTTTCGGGGCTTCGCGGAAGCCCTGGCCCCCCTTCCCCCGCCCCGCGACCCAGAATCCGAGGAGAACCCATCCCATGGCCGATGACCACCGCGAGAGCAAGGAAGCGAAGGAGTTCGGGATCGGGATCCCGGTAGCCCCGCACACCTATTACCTGCGTGGACTCGACAACGTAGACTGGGGCATGAAGGACCGCCTCGCCCGCATCTTCGACCCGAGGTCCGCCCGAACGGTGATGCTGGCCTTCGACCACGGTTACATCATGGGACCGACCTCCGGCCTCGAACGCATCGACCTGACCATCCTGCCGCTGGTCCCCCATGCCGACTGCCTGATGTGCACGCGCGGCATCCTGCGCGCCTCGGTGCCGCCGGTCCACCGCAAGCCCGTCTGCCTGCGGGCCTCCGCGGGCACCACGGTCCTCAACGAACTCAACGACGAATGTGTCCTGGACCTGGAGGACGCCATCCGCCTCAACGCCTCCGCGGTCGCCGCGATGGTGTCCATCGGGGGACCCTTCGAAGCCAAGACGGTACGGAACCTCGTCCGCCTGGTGGACGAGGGCGGCCGTTATGGCGTCCCGGTGATGGGTGTGACTGCCGTCGGCAAGGACATGGTCCGCGATGCCCGCTACCTGGGCTTGGCATCCCGGGTCTGCGCCGAGAACGGCGCCCACCTGGTGAAGACCTACTACTGCAGCGAAGGATTCGAGCGGGTCGTGGCCGGCTGCCCGGTACCCATTGTCATCGCGGGCGGCAAGAAGCTCCCCGAGAACGAAGCCCTGGAGATGGCCTACCGGGCGGTCAGCGACGGCGCCGCGGGTGTCGACATGGGGCGCAACGTCTTCCAGGCCGACAACCCCATCGCCATGATCCAGGCCGTCCGGGCCGTTGTCCACGATGGGGCAAAACCCGGCGAAGCCCTCGAGCTGTACCGCGGCGCGGTGGGATCCGGCAGCCCGCGCGGTCGCCGGACGGCACGGCGGGGTCAGTAGGCCGCACGGTCCCCGGGCGGCAGCGCCGGCGTTCCTGTACGCCGCACGGTCCCCGGGCGGCATGGCGGGACCGGTAGTCCGCACGGTCCCCGGGCGGCACGGCGGGACCGGTAGTCCGCACGGTCCCCGGGCGGCA
>JAFGRS010000770.1 GCA_016935045.1 Lentisphaeria bacterium
CTCCGTCAACGTGGCCGATGCACGAGGCTGGCATCTCCGGAACCTCCGCGCCGGCGCTCCCCCGCGGGCGCCGGGGAAGAGGCTGTATGCGCATTCTCACCGCCATGGACGCCGCAACCACCGCCGCCGTACGCGACTGCCTGCTCGGCGGCGGCGTGGTGGCCGCCCCTACCGAGACGGTCTACGGCCTCATGGCCCGCTGGGACGCCCCGGAAGCCCGGGAACGCATCTACCGCATGAAACAACGCCCGGCGGACAAGAGCCTGCAGATGTTGGTCCACTGCCTCGATTGCGCCGCCGAGGCGGGACTGCTGCCGGACGACCGGCTCAAACGCCTCGCCACGGCGTTCTGGCCGGGTCCCCTGACCGTCGTCTGCAATGCCCGCGAGGGGAACACCCTCGGCGTGCGCATCCCCGATCACCCCTTCCTCCTCGGCGTCCTGGCAGCCCTCCGCCTGCCCCTCGCCGCAACCAGCGCCAACCGTTCCGGACGGCCCCCGGCCCTCGACGCCGCCACGGCCGTGCAGGACCTGGCGGAACTGCCGGACCTGCTGGTCGACGGCGGGCCGATCCGGAGCGGCCGCGCCCTCGCATCCTCCGTCGTCGACATCACGGGTCGTGAGCTGCGCATCGTCCGACCGGGGCCCATCGCCGAAGAAGCCATCCGCACGGCGATCCGTGCCGAATGAGACCGCCCCGCCCCGGACAGGAGGGAAGACGGCCGTCAGGGACCGCCGGGCCTACCCGTACGCCGCACGGCCCTCCGGGCGGCATTCCGGCTGCCCCCCCCCGTTTTCCGGACAGGGCGGGGGCGAGCGGTGTCCGGAAAACGCATGCTGGCACGCAGCGATCCATGGACGGTGGAGGTTGCCGGTCGCCCTTCGACATGGCTCAGGGCCTTGAGCAAGGGGTGCGTGGGCGCACCCCGGGTCGAAAGGGCTTCGCCCTCCAGGATCGCGTGCCTGTCCGGGACTGGAGGGAGGACCTCCTCGAAGAGCGCGGCGCAGCTTCAGCAAAGACGGCCGGTGAGCCGTCCCATATTCGCTGCGGCATTGCCCCCGGCATGGGGGCCGTGTGGTCATGGCGGCAGGTTAGGCTACATTACTGAATGATCGTCTGTCGAGGGTCCGGTCCCCCGGGTGCGTGCGTCAGGAGACCCACGGGTACGGGCCCCATGGCAGTTGCCGAGGAGGACTGCGGCCGATGCCGGAATCACCGGACGTTTTCACCTATCAGCAACTCTCCCTTCTCAACGGCATCGCCGGCCACCTGGCGGCGGCGAGCGAACTGCGCGATGCCCTGACCGTGGTGCTGGACATGCTGTGCGAGTCCGCGGGGATGGCCCGGGGTGTAATCACGCTGCTGAATTCGACGGGGGACGAGATCAGCGCGGCAATCACGGCGGGGGACATCAGCCAGGCGCACCTCGAGAAGATGCGCTACAAGTCCGGCGAAGGGGTGACCGGACAGGTCTTCGCCAGCGGCGTTCCGGCCTACCTGCCGTCCGTGGATGGCGAAGAGCGTTTTCTGGATCGCAGCGGCTTGCGTCGGGATCTGGACGGGACCCGGCTGGCGTTCTTCTGTGTGCCGATCTGCTACCGCAACACGACCATCGGTACGTTGTCCACGGACATGGCGACGGACCGGGTGGGGAACCCCGAGTCGCAGACGGCGTTTCTGCTCGAAGTCGCGCGCCTGGTGGCCCCCTTCGTGAAGCGCTGTTTCCTCGAGGAGCGTTTCGAGGTATTCCATCGGGCGCGGCAGCCCGGCGGGGCATTCGGCAAGCTGATTGGGAACAGTGCCCCGATGCGGGAGATTCAGCGTCTGATCGTGCGGGTTGCGGATGCGCGGACGACCGTGGTGATCACGGGGGACACGGGGGTGGGCAAGGGCGTCGTCGCGGAACTGATCCACCAGCTCGGTCTGGGACGCAAGCACCCCTTCGTCGAGGTCAACTGCGGCGCCATTCCCGAGAGCCTCATCGAGAGCGAGTTGTTCGGTCATGAAAAGGGGGCCTTCACAGGGGCCACCCAACGTCGCGTGGGTGTCCTCGAACGTGCCAAGGCGGGAACGGTGTTCCTGGACGAGATCGGCGAGTTGCCGTTGGCGGCTCAGACGAAGCTGTTGCGGGTCCTGCAGAACCGGGAGTTCGAACGGGTCGGGGGCAGCGAGACGTTGCGCACGGGGGCGCGCATGATTGCGGCCACCAACCGCAACCTCGAGGACGCGATCATCGAGGGTACCTTCCGCAGCGACCTGTACTACCGCCTGAACGTGTTTCCGATCCGGGTCCCGGCGTTGCGGGAACGCGGCAAGGCCGATATCATGCTGCTGGTCGACCACTTCATCGAGCGCTTCTCCGAGGAGATGGGCAAAGCGGTGACGCGCATCGACACTCCCGCCATCGACATGCTCACCGCCTACCATTGGCCCGGCAACGTGCGGGAGTTGGAAAACGTGATCGAACGGGCCGTCCTGTTGGCCGACGGTGACGTGATTCACGGCCATCACCTGCCTCCCTCGCTGCAGATGAACCGCTACGCGCCACGGCGTGAAGAACATGGCGACTTCACCATGCGGGTGCGCAACTTCGAGGTCGAGCTGATCACGGAGGCCCTCAAGGACACCAACGGCAACCAGACCTCCGCGGCACGCAAGCTCGGGATCAGCAAGCGGATCATGCAGTACAAGGTACAGAAGTACGGCATCGAGTACCGCAGGTTCCGCGTCGGCAGGCACTAACCTGATCCATTCGTGGTTGTCGCGTGCATAGTCCAGGCTAAGTGCTCGCGAACGGAAATACGGTGACGTTGGTGGGAGCGCCGGCGGAGGCA
>JAFGRS010000771.1 GCA_016935045.1 Lentisphaeria bacterium
GAAGATACGGCGGAGACCGCCGACTCCATCACGTGCCCTGAGCCTGACGCCATGGCGCTGGAGCCGGTCGTCCTCGACCGTACCCCCGTGACGGAGGCCTTACCGGATCCTGGCGCTGTGCCGTTGACGATGTTCCGGATGCCGCTACAGTACGTTTGTTCAGCCACTCGCCGGCAGTTGGGGCGCGGGCCCATGCCGGGGGTCTGGTCCTGATGGAGTGGGGCGGTTCGCGGCGGCAATGCCGGGGCAGGCAGACCGGCTTCCTGCATGGGTGCGTGGAAGGAGCACGAAATGAGGCGGCAGGTTTGGGTTCTGATCGCGATATGCGTGGCGGCGGCACTCCTGGCGGGTGGCTGTGCCGGGCCGAAGGTGGACGAGAAGAAGCCGTTGGCCGAGATCGAGACCGAGGCCGAGAAGATGAGTGCGGACGACCTCTTCCGCATGGCCAAGGCCTACGGGAAGGCGATCCTCGAGAAGCGGGAACAGGTTGACGACCTTCGCGACCGGCTGGCGGACATCGAAGATGCCGAGCTGGTCAGTTCGGAGGTCACGAAGATCCGCACCGATGCGGACGCCGTGGCCACCTCCGTGGCCGCCCTGATGGAGCGTTTCGACCTCTACGTGCGCCTGCTGAAGGAGAAAGGCGGCGAGGCATCGGGGTTGTCCCTGGACTGACGTCCGGCCTGCCATGCCCGCCGGCCGGAGCGAGTGTCGGATCCGTGTCCGGAAGGGCATCGTGCGACCCCGCACTCGCCGACATGCATGCCATGAGGATCCGCTTCCGTCGCCTCTACCTGCCGAAACGGTATCCCCTGGCGATCAGCCGTGGCGTGAGTGCCGGTTCGGAGAACCTCTTCGTGGAGGTCGAACGGGAGGGCGTCGTCGGGCTGGGGGAGCTTGCCGGGACCAACGTGCCCGGTGGGGAGACCTGTGACACCGGGGTCCGTCAGCTCGAGGCCCTGGTCGACGGCGGCATCGAGGATCTGTCCATCCAGGAGATTTGGGTCAGAGCCCGGGAACAGGGTGTTGGCCCGCGTGCTCTCGCCGCCCTCGACATGGCGCTTTGGGATGCCTTCGCAAGAGGGTGCGGCCAGCCCCTTTGGCGTCTCTTCGGGCTGCCGCGCAAGGGCGTGCCGACCAGCATCACCGTGGGCATCAATCCCGCCGCTGTCGTCCGCGAGCAGGCCGCCGAGATGCTGGCCCGGACGGGATGCCGTTTTCTGAAGGTCAAGCTTGGCAATCCCCTCGGGGCGGAAGCGGACCGCGAGGCCTTTGCGGCGGCCCGGGAGGTGGCTCAGGCTGCGGGTGTGGCCCTGCGGGTGGACGCCAACGGGGGTTGGGAGCTGCCCGTCGCGGAGACCATGCTGCGCTGGTTGGCGGATCGCGGGGTGGAGTACGTCGAGCAACCTCTTCCCCAGGGGTCGGAGGGGTTGTTGCCGAGGCTCTTCGCGAGGCGTCCTCTGCCGATTTTCGTGGACGAATCCTGCCATGTTGCCGCTGACGTGCCGGGCCTGGCTGCCTGCGTGGACGGGGTCAACGTCAAGCTGATGAAGTGTGGCGGACTCACGGAAGCCCTCCGTCTGGTCGCCACGGCGCGCGCCCACCGTCTGGCCACCATGATCGGCTGCATGGGGGAATCCTCCGTCGCCATCAGCGCGGCTGCGGCTCTTGGTGCCCTGTTCGACCACATCGACCTCGACTCCCACCTCAACCTTGCCCCGGACCCGGCCCGTGGAGCGGCCCTGGTGGGTGGCGTGGTCCTGCCCCCGGACGCCCCGGGCCATGGAGCCTGCCTCACCGATGCTGACACCTGAGCAACCCCTCGCCCTGTACATGGCCGGACACCTGGGCAGCCGCCACGGCAAGATGGGCCACGGTGTCCTGCGCTTCTCGCCCAACCCGGTTGTCTGTGTCGTGGACCCCGCGCATGCGGGGCGGACGGTATGCGACGTGATCGAGAGTCCCCGCAACGCGCCCGTGGTAGCCACGGTTAGGGAGGCCCGGGCTCTCGGGGCGTGGGTTCTGGTCCTCGGCATCGCCCCCTCCGGCGGGCGCCTGCCCGAGTCGTGGTATTCGGACCTGGACGAGGCCGTCCGCCTGGGGATGTCGCTGGTCAACGGTCTCCACGACTCCCTGGCGCCTCGCTATCCCGATCTGCGTCCGGGGCAGTTTGCCTGGGACATCCGCAGGGAACCCCCGGGCATCGGGGTCGCCTCGGGCCGCGCCCGTCTGCTGCCGAACCGACGGGTCCTGGCCGTGGGCACGGACATGGCCTGCGGCAAGATGACCGCGGGGCTCCTGCTCGTGGCCTGCGCCCGGGCCAGGGGGATCCGCACGGAATTCCTGGCCACGGGGCAGATCGGGGTCACTGTCTGGGGCAGCGGCATTGCGCTGGACGCGGTGCGGCTGGACTATGCCTGCGGCGCGGTGGAGATGGCGGTTCTGGAGCGGGCGGAGTGCGACCTGTTGGTGGTGGAGGGCCAGGGGTCCGTCCTGCATCCCGGCAGTTCCGCCACGCTGCCCCTGATTCGCGGGGCCTGTCCCACGGATCTCATCCTCTGCCATCGAGCCGGGATGCAGACGGTCGGCAACAACGACTGGGTGCGCATCCCTCCCCTGGGCGCAGTGGCCGCGCTGTATGAGGCCATTGCCGCGGGCTGCGGCGCGCTGCCCGGGGCCCGGACGGTTGCCGTCTCCCTCAACACCCAGGGGCTCACCCGGGAGCAGGCCTGCGAGACCATCCGGCAGACCGAGGCGGAGACGGGCCTGCCGACCACCGATCCCGTGCGTTTCGGAGCGGACATCCTCCTGGACGCCCTCGGTACCCCGGCGATGCGGGCGGCGGTGCCGGTCTGAAGGCGGTGGCGGCGCGGCCGGGGGTCCTCCCCTTGGCGGCAGTGAGCGCTTCCGTCCGGGCCGCTGAGTCCCGGGCGGCGTTGCTCGCTCGGGACGTGCCGCTGCGGGTATCTGCCTGTGCGTGCCTGCCTGCCGCGACGTACACGGCGCAGGCAGGTACGCACGCAGACAGGTGCCCGCTGCGCTCGCGCCTTGCCAGGAACCGGGATCGGCTGCAGCAAAATGGGAAGGTATTCCCGCGCGGGCCCTTACCGTGCAGCGCCGATGGGCGGCAATTCGGGCTGCCGGTAGCTGCGCGCCCCGGCGGGGTCCGGTGTCCCGGGCCATCCGTCGGCCTTCCCCGCCGCGGCCATGGGAATCCCGTCCCGTTGGGCGCTGTACCGCGCCAGCAGTCCGAGGCCGGCGAACATGGAGACGGTGACCGAGCCGCCGTAGCTCAGGAAGGGGAAGGGGACGCCGATGATCGGCACGAGACGCAGCCCCATCCCGACGTGGATCGCGGTATGCAGGAACACCAGCACGGCCAGGGCCGTGGCGAAGGACCATGCCGCCGGGGAAGCGGAACGCAGGCCGTTCCAGAGGATGGTCCCCAGGATCGTCGCGACCAATGCCAGCGCGGCCATGCCGCCGGCCAGTCCCAGCGACTCGCTGAGCACGCAGTAGGCGAAATCGGTGTGTTGCACGGTGCGGGGCAGGTACCCCAGGATGGTCACCCTGCCGCGGCGGTAGCCACAGCCGGTGTAGCCCCCGATCTGGATGCAGCGGGATGCCTGCTCCGCGTTCCAGCCCCCCTCCCGACTGAGGTAACACGAGAACCGGGCCGGGCAATGGGAGAAGAGCCCCTCGCTCCCACCGGGGGCAAGGACGCTGCCAACTTCGCGCTGGGACAGGCCGCAGGCACGTTCGCGGGCCTCGATTCCCGCCCGCCCCTCCGCCAGGTGCTCCGCCTGGACGGCCAGGGGAGGATGCCGCAGACGGTGCACGGTGACCCCCAGCGGCAGCAGAAGAGGCACAGCGATGAGGACCCCCGCCAGGAGCGTCTGCCACGAAAGCCAGCGGCTGACCAGCAGGACCCCCGCCGCGGCACAGAACAGGAACGCATTGCCCAGGGAGCGTTCGAGGACGATCAGCGCGGCCGGCACAGCCACCGCCACACAGGCCAGCAGATGGCGCCGCAACGCCTCTGCCGGACGCAGGCCGGAGGTGCTGTTCACCAGTTCCGCGAGGGCCCAGAGACCGGCGATCTTCGCGAACTCCGCCGGCTGCACGGTCGTCAACCCGAAAACGCTCAGCCAACGGCGACCGTTGCCCGTGCTGCGCCCCACCAGCAATACCAGTACCAGCAGCAGCCCGCAGAACACTCCATAGCAGGCCGCCGCCGACATGCCCGCGCTCCATCTCCGCGGCAGGGATGCCCTGGCCACCACGAAGTACACTCCCAGCCCCAGGATGACGAAGAAGACCTGACGGCGCCAGTAGAGTCGTTCCGGGGCGCCTGCCAACGGCACGCAGACTCCGTACGTCAACAGGATCCCGATCAGACACAGCAGCAGAGGCGGCAGCAGCCGCATCAGGTCTCCCCGGACCGCCATGGCTCCGGGGCTTTGCCAGGACGGGCGCACGCTGCCGATGGCCCCCGGCGCGGGTGCCTTCGGGAGGTCCCGTGGGGAGCGTGCGGGAGGTGTTTCGCGAGCATGTCCGGCCCCGGGGCGAGCCAGGCGAGGTCCTGTCGCCGCCGTGGCGGCACTGCGTTCCTGGCGGGTGAGCCCAGGGTCCGGGCCGCCCCCGGGGCGCTGCTGCGGAGGGCGCGAGGGGGGGATGGGACCGGGCACTATCTCTGGGCCTGGCATACGGCTTCTCCGTCCGCTGTCCCGGGCCATTGCCGGCGCTGGTCATCGGTCCACATTTCCCATTCCTTGATGGCGGTCACGAGTTCGGCGATCCGCGGTCCCAGGTCCCGGCCGCCGCTCGACAGGTCGTGGGCCATCGCGGCCAGGACGATGCGTGCCGCCGGGGCATCCCCCGGGTAGATCGCGACCAGCCAGACATCCTTGCGGTACGCTGCTCCCGACCCCCGTTCGGCCGTTCCCGTTTTCGAGGCCAGGACCACGTCCTCGACCCGGGCTGTCCGGGCTGTGCCGTTGGGGTGGTGCACCACCTGCCGCATGCCCTGCAGCACCGCCTCGCGGGAAGCCACGCTCAGGCGGAGGTCACGGGCCGCGTAGGGTTCGTCCAGGAACAGGCGCGGTTTGACCCGTTTTCCGGTCGCCACGGCGTTGACCATGACCGCCGCCTGGAGGGGTGTGACTTGTGTGTCGGCCTGTCCGATCGCCAGGAAGCCCGTGTCGATGGGCCGCCAGAGCGCCTCCACTCCGGTCTCGTAGTGCTCCCGTTTGTACGCCGGCGTATAGATGGCCCCGCGACTGCACAGAGGGGCCAGACGGGAAGGCACACCCCCCGGGACGTCCATATCCTCCCCGGGCAATTGGCCGAGTCCCAATTCCTTCATCATCTCCGCGATGCGTTCCCACCCGACCCGTTCCGCCAGGGTGAGGAAGTAGGCATTGCAGGATACGCGGAGGGCTTCGTAGAGCGTCAGCGAACCGTGCCCCGAGGCCTTGTGACAGGCAATGACCGTGTGCGGCCCGTACGGCACACAGCCCCTGCATTCGATGCGCGTCTCCGGCGTGATCACCCCCGCATCGAGGGCCGCCAGGGCCACTGCCAGCTTGGCGATGGACCCGGGCGGCGTCTGGTCGTTGAGACAACGATGGATCCCATCCCGACGGTTGCCACGCAGCCACTGCCTCCACGCCTCCGTGCCCTCCGCCAGCGTCGGCCGCACGCCATCGTCCGAATCCGCCAGGGCCAGAATCTGGCCGTCCGTGCGCATGACCACCAGTGCTCCCCGAAGCCCCCGCAGTGCTTCCTGGGCCCAGTGCTGGATGTGCATGTCCAGGGTCAGGCAGACCGGCTCGCCGACTTCCGGGTCTGCCCGCCGTACCGTGCCCTGCCGGAACAGCACCGCATCGAGGACCAACTGCTCGACCCCCGGGGTGCCGCTGAGATCCGCGTCCCGCCAGGCCTCCGCGCCGAACCATCCCGCCATGGTCAGGTCCGGGAAGTCACAGTGGGAGGACACACCCGGCGCCCCTCGACGCGTCAGGCACGTCCGCCCCCGAACCGCGGCCGCGAGGTCGGGGAGGTGGTAGACGCGCTTGGGCAGGGGCAGCAGCGTCACTCCGGGATGGTCGTCGCGCACCATCAGCCAGCGCTGCACCGTGTCCGTGTCCACGTTCCGCCAGAGGATGAAGGGCATGGGGGAGGCGCGGACGAGGTGCGCTTCCAGGTCATCCCGGGAGATACGGCGGAACTGGGCTTCCCGGGGCCAGAGTTCGATGGCCAGGCGCGACACTTCGGCCTCCACCAGGTCGAGGGTCCGGCGGCGGGTGTCCCGGATGTCGCGGAGGCGCGAAACGTCCACGGCCAGGGCGTATTCGGGCACGGTGACGTTGAGGGGGGTCCGATAACGGTCACAGACGGGTGCCCGGTAGGTCCACACGGAAGCGAGGCGCGCGGCATCTCGCTCGAAGGTGCGCAGGGCCGTTTCGCGCCGGGAGGCCTGGCGAGCGTGCACCACGGCGGCGAACAGCAGTGCGCTCCCCATCACCGCTCCGGCCAGGACTGCGACCATGGCCGCCTGCCGACGCTGACTCTCGCTGGATGTCACGATGCGTGCCTCCGCAGGGACCCCGCCGCCGACAGCGAGAAACGCAGGAGGGCAGAGGCGACCACGGCCACCGCGACCGTGAGCAGGGCCGTCGCCACCACCGAGACTCCAGCCCGATGGGCCTCGACCACCGCCATGCCCCCGAGCCGGAGTCCGACGTAGGACCCGGTTGTCTGCACCAGCGTCTGGGCCATCACCATGGCCGCAAAGGCAGCCAGCGCTTCGGTGCGGATGAGGTGATGCCCACAGGCGGAGATCACGGGCACGATCACGTACGCCCAGGAGGTGGTGCCGGGCAAGCCCGGACCGTATACGTCCGCCAACAGCCCCGTGAAGGCCGCGAACAACGGCCCCCAGGGCGGGCCGCAGTGCAGGCAGACGGCGCTGATTGCCACCGCGGACAGGGCAAAATGGGCTCGCACCGGAACCGTGGTCACGGGCACCACCATGCACAGTCCCTGCAACACCACCGCGCCGGTCGCGCAGCAGAGGATGCCGCCGCCGTAGGAGATCACGCCGAAGGGGACTCCCCGTCGTGTGCCGGGGTGCCCCTTCCCCGGGGCGGTTGCCTCGATTTCCTCCCACGGCGTGTCAGCCATCTTCGCGCCTCCTGCGTTCCGCCTCCTGCGGCGGGGGAATGGTGCCCCCGGATCCCGCTGCCGTCGGTCCGGCGGCAGACGCGGCGGCCCCCCCTCCCGCCAGGGTCGAGCGGGGCACGAGAGCCGCGCAGTAGTCGAGGAAAGAGAAATCCGCGTACGGAATGACCTCCCAGGGGAGGCCATGCGGCTCATCCCCCGGGGTGACCAGCCGCCCCACCGGGATCCCCGGCGGCAACAGCAGCTCCCCCCCCGCCGCCGTCACCACCTCCGCGGGCACCCGCACCCGATGCCCCCCGTGATCCAGGCTGACCACCTGCAGCCGGGGCTGCCCGGGGAGGTGCCAGTCGTCCGGTACACGCTCCTCCCCCAGACGACCCTCCGCGGCAGCCACCAGCCCACGGTAACGAACCCCGTTGTGCTGCACCACCTCGACCCGCACAGCCAGTCTCCGCGAGGTGAGGAGACGCAGGTGCAGATCCCCCCGCCTGTCCTCCCGGCACAACACGCCCGCCAGCGCACCATGCTGCAGGCAGGCCAGCCCCGGCCTCAGCCCCAGCCGCAGCGGGGAGACGGGATCCACGTGGTCAAAGAAACTGACCGGCGTCCGCCCCTGCACCGCGAACACGATCCGAGCCACATCCTCCCGCCCCTGCGCTGCCTGCCCCAGCCGCTGCACCTGCCGCAGCGCCCTCGGCAACTGGTCGCTCTCCAACGCCGTCAGACAACGCAACTCGGCACGACAGCGCGCCAATTCCGCCCGGGGATCCGCTTCGGGAGTCGACACCCCCGCGGACAACGACGTCATCACGTATACCGTCTCCGGCACACGCGCGCACCAGAGACGCACACGCGCCCGGGTGCACCCCTCCTCAGTCGTTTCGAGAGCCGAAATCCGCCCCACCGCCAAACCGCCCGGAACGCCGCCCGGAAAAGGACTGACCAGACTGCAGGAAGACACCACGACATCCCCCAGATGCGGAGACGCGAGGCGTCCCGTCACCTGCAGTTCCACCGCCCCGGCAACTGCCTCCGTGTCGCCTTGTCCCGCGCGCCGCCAGGGTCCCACCACCACGCCCTGGGCCCCTTCCCGCCCGAGAATGTCGCAGGGCAGGACCAACCCCCGGGTGCCGATCGGAACCATGACGCTGGTCAGGGGGCCGCTGCTCTCGATGACCCCCACCAGCTGCCCATCCCCGGTCAGCACCGGCGCCGGCGCGGAGATGCCCATCCGCGAGCCGCCCCCGAGGACCATCGCCTGGCCGAACAGATGGTCCGGACCACACGTCGACCCGACACCCACGAACGGCCCCAGGGACGCATGTCGCTCCCGGGTCGCCAGTTCCACCGCCACCCGCCGGGCCCGGCAATCCACGGACGCGGCGCCCTCTCCCTCCCCGCAGCCCGACAAGAGAGCCGCGCGACGCCAGGCAAGACACTCGCGCACCGCCAGGACTTCCGTCCCCAAGCCCTCCTCGGCGGGGACGACCTTCGGAGCGCGAACCCGCAGCCGCACCCACTCCGCCCCCAGGCGGACCGGGGCCCCCAGGGCGCCCAGAGAGGCGTCCAGCCGTTCCCGGGCCGGACGTGGCAGGATGATCCCAGACAACGCGATCAGCGCAATCGCACCCACCAACCCCAATGCCCTAGGAAGCGTGTCCATTCACAACGCCTCCTTCCTCCGCCGTTGCCAAACCCCCCAAACGGTCCCGCGCCCGCGCCGAGGCAGCCGCATCCGTGGGCGGCCAGAACTCCACCTCACCCTCCTCGCCCGCCGCCATCTCCGACTCCCGCAAGGACAGGGCCCGCAACGCATCCTCCGGCAGAACCGCCGGCGCCACGTACGGCGTCCCACACCGCGGACATACCACCGAACCCGGACGAAACGCCGCGTCACAACCCTCACAGAACTCCAGCAGCGTCGCCCCACACCCCCGGCAAACCACCTCCGAACCCGACAACGAACGCACCGCACGCGGCCGAAAAACCACTCGATCCGCCAGCACATGACAACGGTGCCGAGGGCAGAACGGAACGGGACACCAATACAGCGACTCCGCCCCCGAAGCCCCTTCCCCCGTCCCCGGACCAGAACGCTCCTCGTCCAGCCACGCCGGAACCGGAAGCTCCAACGCCACGCACAGACGCCGCAGCGTCTCAACCCCCAGCGCCCGCTCGTCCCCCAACTCATAGCGACACAAGGCGCTCCGCGTCACGCCCACACGCCCCGCCGCCACCGCAAGCGTCCAACCCCGGGCACGACGCGCCAACCGCAGCAACTGGGGAAACTCCTGACGCATTCCGGCCGTACCTCCACCTGACCTGCCCGGCAACGCCAATCCGGCGCCCGCACGGCCAGCCAAACCTATCATACCCCGGATACCGCGCTGTGTCAACCTTTCATATTGTAAATGTTTACTTTATTTGTGCGTCAAAAGAGGTTTTTTGTTTTTTTGCCACGAGCTGTGTGTTGTTTTTGTTTATCGCAGTCCGCGGAGAGGTGGACCGGGATGCCGACGGGGTGCTGGACGGTGGATTGCGGGGTGCGTACGGGACGTCAGTCGTCGGCGTCTTCGACGCGCAGGGCTCGGCCTTCCACGGTGTAGGGGTCGTCCTGCCGCATCGAGTCGCCGGGGGCGCGGTGGACGTCGTGTGCATGGGCCTGCACATAGCTGCCGAGGCGTCGCGCGAGGGCTCGTCGGACGCGCATCCTGCAGACCGGAATCAGGAGCGCGAGGCCGGCACTGTCCGTGAGCAGACCGGGAGTGAGGAGGAGCAGTCCCGCCGCGAAGACAAGCAGCGCCTCGAGCAGTTCTCCGGTGGGGAGTCTTCCCTCGGCCACGGCCCGGTGGACGTTGCGCCATGCCTGGGCGCCCTGTCGGCGTGCGAGCCAGGCCCCGAGGACGCCGGTGAGCAGGATGATTCCCAGCGTCGGGGCCAGCCCGATCCGCTGTCCCACGAGGCCCAGGAGCGCGAGTTCCGCGCAGGGGAGCACCACGAACAGGAGACAGAGCTTCAGGAACATGGCCGGCCTCCGGGCTAAGGGTCCGCACGGGAATAACTTCCCATTTTGGCGCGGCGCCGCATGGTCATCCGCAAGGCACGAGGAGGGCGCATACCCTAAGGATCTGCCGACCGGGCGGCACAGGTCCAGACCGCTTCGCCGAAATCGTGGCGCAACGAGGCGGCGATGCGCCCGGCTTCCCTCGCCGGGCAGATGCCGAAGACCGTGGGACCGCTGCCGGAGACCAGGGCGCGGAAGCACCCCGCCGCGGCAAGGGCCTCCAGCAGCATCGCCACGAGGGGGAACTTGTCCGCCACCGCGTAACCCAGCGCGTTGTACATCCCCGCGGCAACCCCGGGGCAGTCTCCGCGCGCCAGCGCCTGGACGAGGGAATCCAGGGGGGGCGCCTTGGGGCGACTCGTGCGGTCGAGATTGCCGTACGCCCACGAAGCCGATACGGGGAAGCCGGGGTTGGCGAGGACCAGTGCCAGAGGAGCGCCCACCGCCAACGGCCGCAAGACCTCGCCCACCCCCGTTCCCAGAGCCGCGCGGGGCGCCAGGAAGAAGGGGACGTCCGCGCCGAGGGACGTTGCCAGACCGTGCAGCACGGAGGGCGACAGAATGCTCCCGTGCAGACGGTTCAGCGCCAGCAGCGTGGCCGCGGCGTCCGAACTGCCGCCCCCAAGACCCGCCGCCACCGGGATGCGTTTCTCGATGCGTATGCTCCAGGCCGGCGCCATGCCCGTCGCGGCCGCGAACAACTCCGCCGCCCGCCAGCAGAGATTGTCGGAACCGCAAGGGGCGACGGGCGGATCGCACTGCACCCGCAAGGCGCCCCCTTCCTGCGCCTGCACCAGGATCCCGTCCGACGGCTCTGCCAGGGGCAGGAAGACCGTGGCAATGTCGTGGTAGCCATCCGGTCTGCACCCGAGCACATCGAGGTACAGGTTCACCTTGCAGGGCGCTGTCAGCGCAATCGCCATCGGCTACTGCCCCACCGCGAGGCGGTCAGCGAGTTCCGAGGGGAGCCCGGCGTCCCGAATGCGCGCCTGGGCTGCCGCCACGTCGTATACCACCCGGTGGACTCGGATGGATTTGACCTCCGGGTCATAGAGGACCATGCAGGCACGCGGATCGGAGTCCCGAGGCTGCCCCACGGCCCCCACTCCGATCAGGACTTTCTGCCGGCTCGGCAGCAGCACGTTGCGCAGCAGGTCGAGTTTGGGGCGGTGGCCGTGGCGGTGCGCCACATAGAGCGGCACGTGGGAATGGCCGCTGAAGGCAAAGGCGCATCTCTGAAACAGGAAGTTGTGGATGGCCGCCCGCTCGTTGAGCACGTAGGGCCAGTGCGGCAGGTAGGCGTGGGACGCGTGCACCACGGAGAAACCCCCTGCCTCGATCTTGTGCGGCAACCCGTGCAGCCAACGCACCTGCTCCGCGGAGAGCTGGCGCTGCGTCCATAGAATCGCCTTCCTGGCTTCCGGACGAATCTGCCAGTCCGTCACTCCCCCCCGGCTGACATAGTCATCGTGATTGCCCTTCACACACGGAATCCCAGCACCCCGGACCGCGTCCACGCACTCCCCCGGCGAAGCACCGTACCCAACCACGTCCCCGGTGCAGTAGATGCGCCGGACCCCCAGTTCGGACAGCGCCCCCAATACCGCCCGCAGTGCATCAATGTTCCCGTGGATGTCACCAAGAAAGGCAATGGACATAACCGAACAACCCGCCAGCACCAATTCCCGAAGCGTACCAGGTAGTCACCCCTACACTGTAGCGGGAACAGGCCCCCGCCGCAATGCCCGGACGATCCTGAACAGTGAGGAACCCGGATCGTTTTCCGGACACCGGTGTCCCGCTGCTGTCCGGAAAACGCCTCCCCTCCCGCGCTGACGGGTCGTCGCGGGGGGCCTGTTTTCCGGCCGTGGCGGGGCTGGGCTGTCCGGAAAACGCCTCCCCCTCCGCCCTGACGGGTC
>JAFGRS010000772.1 GCA_016935045.1 Lentisphaeria bacterium
AGCCTACTGGATCATCCGCCGAGGCGATGCCGACGCCATGCTGGCGGGGGGCAGCGAAGCCGGCATCGAGGCGGTGGGAATCGGCGGCTTCGCTTCCATGAAGGCCCTCTCCACACGCAACGACGACCCCACCCACGCCAGCCGCCCGTTCGACCGCGAACGGGATGGATTCGTCCCGGCGGAGGGGGCCGGAGTCCTCTTCCTCGAGTCCCTGGACCAGGCGCAGCGGCGAGGGGTGGAGATCCTGGGAGAACTCGTGGGCTACGGCCTCACGGGAGACGCCTACCACATCACGGCCCCGGACCCCGAGGGAGATGGGGCCCGGCGCGCCCTCCTGGGCGCCCTCCAACGTGCCGGCGTGTCCCCGGACGACATCGACTACATCAACGCCCATGGGACCTCCACTCCCCTCAACGACCGCATGGAGACCCTCGCCATCAAGCGCGCCCTGGGCGAGGCCGCCTACCGCATCCCCGTCAGCAGCACCAAGTCGATGACCGGCCACGCCCTCGGGGCCGCCGGGGGCTTCGAGTCCATCGTCTGCCTGCAGGCCCTGCGCCTGGGGGTGGTTCCCGGCACCATGAACTACGAGGTCCCGGACCCCGATTGCGATCTGGATTACGTACCCAACGCGGCCCGGGAGATCCCGGTCGAGTTGGCTCTCAACGTCAACTTCGGCTTTGGGGGCCACAATGCGGCGCTGCTGTTCAAAAAGTGGGGTTGAGCCTTGCCGGTCAGGCGCCATGGGACTATCCTTGCGAGTGTGGTGGGTGCACGGCGGCGGGGGACCCGGCCCTGCGAAGCGGTCCGGCGGCCGGATCCGCCGGGCTGAACCGAGGTGCAGCATGAGAGCGTCTCTTGGAGGCGTCGCAGTCCTGGTCATGGCAGTGGCACTGGGTGCGGGATGCTCGCGCCCGCGGCTGGCTTCCCGCCCCCTCACGGAGGTGGAAAGGGAGTGGGCCAGCATCGTGCGCACAAGCTACCCGGGGTGGACGCCGCCCTATTATGCCCCGACGGCATCGCCCCGGACGCCCGCACTGCCACCGGCCCCAGGCCCCGGCGCCCTGTTGCCCGTCGCTCCGCAGCCGGAACCGCTGGCGGTGGAACCCGAGGGCGGGGACATCGAACTCGTTCCCGTGGACAACGCCCGCTGAGGCAGCCGGGGCAGGGCACCTTCGGGTCCTGCCTTGGTTCCGGGTGAGGCATTGTCCTCCGCAGCCGATGAAGAACTGGCTCCCAGGAACATCCCGGAAGGAAGGCACTCGCGCACACGCCCAGGCGGCGAAGTCCTGGAGCCGGCGTGGAGAGGCGGGGTACTGCCCGGGAAACCCCGCGGCGATCTGGTATCCGCGCTTCGTGATCGTGGTGGGGGTCGCAACCTGGGTGCTGTGCTGCGCCACGCTCCTGTTCCAACGCCCGCCGCCGCCGGTGCGCTATGTCCCCGGGGAGATCGCGGACCACAATCTCTACAGCGAGGTGCCCTTCCGCTACCAGGACATGGCCCAGACCGAACGGCTGCGTGAGCGGGCAGCCCGGGAAGTCCCCCCCGTCTACCTCCTGAACCAGGCGGCGGTGCAGGCGACCCTCCGATCCCTGGAGGAGGTCTTCGCGGCCCTCCGGGGACCGGAAGCGGACGCCGGCGCGCCGCCCCGGACGGCGGATTCGAGCCGTCTGGCGGAACTGGCCCTGCAGATCGGCGACGAGGGAATGCGCAGCCTGGAACGGCTGGCGGCCGATACGGCGCGTTGCGAAGTCCTCGGGGAACTCGTCCGGGACTCCCTGAACGGAGGCATTGCGGAGACTCGGGAGATCGGCAATCTGGAGGGTCTCGTCGCCCCGCACGACCATGTCTCCCTGCTCAACGACGCCGGCGGCACGGCCCGCATGACGCTCCGGAGGGTCTCGGATCTGCGGGATGCCGCAGCAACGGCCGCGGTCGTCGCGGCGGACTTCGAGGCCCAGTCCCGGCCCGACGCGGCGGAGGACCCCGAACCCCTCATGGCGCTGCTGAAACAGGTCCTGCGACCCACCATGGTCTACAATACCGAGGCCACGGAACGCGCCCGCCGGGAAGCCTTGGCCGGCATCAAACAGGTGACCCGCTTCGTGGACGCCAACGAGACCCTCGTGCTGCGCGGCGAGACCATCACGCCCGATGCCATCAACCGGCTCGAGAAACACCAACAGGAACTCTTCAGCCGCATGCGCGGAGAGCGCGGCGCCCTGGGCGCTCTGCAGCCCGCGGCCATCTGCCTGCTGCTGCTGCTGGCCGCCGCCTATGTCCTTCACATCGTGCACCCGGGCCTGGGCACGGACCGCCGCGCAATCCTGCTGATTGCCTCGGTCATCGTCCTGCAGATGGGACTCACCCGCCTGGTCTCCCATCTCTATCTGCTCAACTACGGCTCCAGTTTCTACCTCTTCCCCCTCCTGCCGCTGGCCTTCGGAGCCATGCTGCTGGCCCCGCTCGCGGACCTGCGCGTCGCGGTGGTCACGGGGGTGCTGTGCACCGGGCTGGCGGCGCTGCAGATGCGGTCTCCGGAGGCGTTCCACCTCTGTGTCAGCGGGGTGTTGTCCTCCCTGGTCGGGGCGGGTCTGATGCGGCACATCCGCCAGCGCAATCATCTGTTCGTGGCCGGCCTGGCGGTTTTCGGGACCATCCTGCTCCTCGAACTGGTGTTCCGGGCCCACGGCAACCTCCCCGCGGGTGTGCTGGGCCGGGCTCTGCTGCTGCTGCTGCTGTGGGCGTTTGTCAATGCCCTCGGGACGATCCTCCTGCTGAGCCTGCTGCTGCCGCTGTTCGAGTTCGCCTTCTCCCTGACCACCGACATGAGCCTGCTGGAACTCAGTGACCTGAACCACCCCCTGCTCCGCCGCCTGCAGATGGAGGCGCCCGGGACACACCACCACAGCCTCATGGTGGCCACCCTCGCCGAACAGGCCGCGGAGGCCATCGGGGCCAATGCCCTGCTGACCCGCGTCTGCGCCTACTTCCACGACATCGGCAAGCTGGCCGGCCCGGAGTACTTCACCGAGAACAGCGCCGGGGGAAACACCCCCCACGAGGGCCTGCAACCCCGCATGAGCAGTCTCGTCATCCTCAACCATGTGCGTCAGGGCACCCAGTTGGCCCGCCGGTACAAGCTCAGGAAGCCGCTGCGCGAGGCCATCGAGCAGCACCACGGCACCAGCCTGATCTACTTCTTCTACCGTCGCGCCAAGGATGAACCGGGGCACGCCGGCGAAGTCAACGAGGGCGACTACCGCTACCCCGGCCCCAGGCCCCGGCGCAAGGAAATCGCCCTGATCAGCCTGGCCGATGCCTGCGAAGCCGCCGCTCGCTCGCTGCAGAAACCCACCGCGGGGCGCATCCGGGAACTGGTGGACCGGATGTTCTTGGAACGTGTGCGCGAACACGAACTGGACGACGCGGACCTGACCTTCAGCGAGCTGTCGACGGTGCGCGAGACCATGATTCGCTGCCTCACCTCGATGCTGCACGCACGGGTTGCCTATCCGAGCAGGGACGATGAACATCCGCTTGACAAAACAGACGCGACGACCAGGCTGGAAGAACCGGGCCCTGCTGCAACGGGCGTTGTGCCTGGCGGCGCGGCGGACGCGGCTGGCTGAGGTGCTCGGGATCGGCCCGCGGAGCGCCCTGCACGTGATCCTGCTGGACCGGGAGCACATGGCCCGGCTCAATCGGGAATTCCTCGGCCGCGAAGAGGCAACCGATGTGCTGGCATTCGACCTGCGCGGCGGCACGGGACCGGACACCGGCGAGCCGGAGACGGCGGCCGAGATCTACATCTGCCCGGAGGTGGCCGAGAACGTCCGCGGGCGGTACGGTACCACCCTGGGCGAGGAGTGTGTGCTCTATGCCGTCCACGGGATGCTCCACCTCAGCGGCGGAGACGACCACGCCCCCGGACCACGGCGTGCCATGCGGCGGGCCGAGGACCGGTTGCTCGGGGAACTGAAACAGGCCTATGATCTGCGGGATGTCTTTGGACGCTGAACGCGGCGGGGAAAGACCCTTCGGCGCCCCTCCCCGGACATGGCGGCCCAGCGGCAACGCCGCGGCCGCCGCAGGGCCATGACGGACCCGGCGGCAACGGGCTGACGACAAACACGGGAACGTATGAACGGACACTGGAGTCTCTGGCTTGGGATCGCGACCGCGGTCATGGCGACGGCCCTGTCGATCGCGCGCATGATCCTCAATGGGTTCAGCGGCGGCCGTCTGCGCCGACTCGAGGAAATCCATGCCTCCCTGGCGGAACGGCTCGAAGAGAGCCTCCAACGCCGCGACGAGTTTCGTCTGCTGTTGCGGCTGTTCCTGACCATGGACCTGTTCCTGATCGGCTACTGCCTGGTGGTGTGGGACCGCACCTGCGCGGCCGCGGGCCGGGCCACGCTATGGGGATGGCTGCCGCTGGCGGCCGGGGGAGCGGTCTTTCTGGCCGTCACCGAGGCGGTCGGGCGACACCTCTCGACGCTGGCGGCCGGGCGCCTGCTGGCCGTCTCCCTGGGGGGGCTGCGGGTGTTGGCGGCAGTCCTCTTTCCCGTTGCCTGGCCCGTCCTCTTCCTGCACAGGTCCGTCGTCCGCTGGCGGGATGCCCACGCCGAAGAACACGAACAGACCACGGCCGAAGACGAGATCATGTCCCTGGTCGAAAAGGACGCGGACAACGGCAACGGTGACGCGGAACTCGAAGACGACGAACGCCGCATGATCCGCGGCATCTTCTACCTCGACGAAACCCTCGTCCACGGAATCATGACCCCCCGCGTCGACGTCCACGGCATCCCCCAGGAAGCCTCCATCCGGGATGTCAAGGCCCGCATCGTCGAGTGCGGGCACAGCCGCATCCCCGTCTTCAGCGGCACCATCGACCACGTCGTGGGGGTCGTCTTTGCCAAGGACCTTCTCGACGAGGCGCGGGTGGCGGCGGCCCAGTCCCTCGCCGAACTCATGCGGCCACCGGTGTTCGTGCCCGAGACGAAGAACGTCGGCGACCTGCTGGACGAATTCCGGCAGACCAGCAATCACTTCGCGGTGGTGCTCGACGAGTACGGGGGCACGGCGGGCGTCGTCTCCATCGAGGACATTCTCGAAGAGATCGTGGGGGACATCCGTGACGAGTACGACGCCGACGAGGTCATCCCCACGGCGGAGGCGCTTCCCGACGGGGCGATGGTCGTGGACGCCCGAACCACGGTGGACGAGATCAACCAGGCCCTGGAACTGGACCTCCCCGAGGACGAGGACTTCGACACCGTGGGCGGATACATCTCCAGTC
>JAFGRS010000119.1 GCA_016935045.1 Lentisphaeria bacterium
AGGTCGCGCGAGCCGAGCGCGACTCGCTTCCGGATTGCGCCACTCGGCTCGTGGCGCCTACTTCGGCCATCGGCGGTAGGTCGCGCGAGCCGAGCGCGACTGGCTTCCGGATTGCGCCACTCGGCTCGTGGCGCCTACCTTGTGACCAGGCATGCAGGGACGTCCGAGCCATGCAATCTGTCATTCTTCAGCGGGAGTCGAGGACCGCTTCGAGCCGGTTCCCCCCGGGCTGGAGTTGTCCCCAGTCCTCGATGTCGCAGGCGTACACCGCCATTGCCCCCGGACTCAGGTGGCGGTCAGGCAGAGGAGGAGTGCCGAGCTGCAGGCACAGGTCCTCCAGGGAAGGATTGTGTCCCACAAGCAGCACTGCTTCTACCTCGCCCCCCTGGCTGCGCACGATCCCGAGCAGGTCGCGCGCCTCGGCCACGTACAGCTCCGGGAGCAGGACGGGTGCCGGCCAGCCCGCCGCCTCGCAGACGATGCGCGCGGTCTCCGCCGCCCTGAGGGTTGGAGAACTCAGAACGCAGCCCGGCCCGGGCCACTCCCGTGCCACATTCCTGCCGAAGACCGCAAGCCGCCTGCCGGCTTTCGCGGTGAGGGGGCGATCCCAGTCGGCCACCCCGGGCGGGTGGGGCGACTTCCCATGCCGAAGGAGATACAGCCTGCGCATGCCCATGATCCCTTGCCATTGCGTTTTCCGGTCACACCGTATTGCCGCTGCTGCGGCTGTCAACGGCCGTCGGCGGACGGCAACCGGAGAGAGCGACGATGCTGACCGTGATCAGTGCTCTGCACTTTGCCTGGTCTTCCATGGACGAGTGCCTGGGACGCGCGCGGGAGGGATTGGGGCTCGATGGCGTGGAACTCTCCTGGCATGCCTCGTTCTCCCGTCCCCATTGCACGGCGGGCGATCTCGACGACCTTCGCGCGGTCCGATCCGCGCACGGCCTCAGGCTCTCGGCACACATCTGGGAAAACCCGGCGCAACTCGGTCCCGAGGCCACGGGGGAGGCACTCCGGCGCTGGCTCGAACACGCCGCCGCAACCGGAGTGGAGACCCTGGTCATGCATGGCGGGAGCTGGTACGACCGCAACGAAGGACTCGACCGTACACGGGAAGCCCTGGAAGGCATCCTGCCGGATCTCGCGGCCACCGGGGTCGTGCTCTGCGTCGAGAACCACTATCCATACGAATACCGCGGCATGGGGGAGCTGTTCAGCGAACCATGGGAATTCCAGCGCATCCTCGGAGAGGATTTCCCGGGCATTGCCTTCTGCCTGGATACGGGGCACGCCCACATGGCCCGCAACGGGACCCTCCTCATCCGCGAGCTGAGAGCATTCCTGCGCTACGTGCACATCGCCGACAACCACGGCGCCCACGACGATCATTGCCCCTATCGCCAGGGGACCGTTCCCTGGGATGAGATCCTCCCAGCCCTCCGGGAGATCGGCTTCGACGGCACCTTCTGCATCGAGTTCCCCGTCCGCGAGGACATTGCACCCCTCCGGGCCTGTCTCGATGACCTCCGCCGACGGTTTGCCTGACCCGGCGAAGATACCGCGGAGGACCCCGGGCTCCGGGGGGTACCGCGGAGGACCGCGGGCTCCAGGGCGCTCACGGCTGGATGCGGACGGTTGTCCCATCCAGGACCAGCACCAGTTTCGTGGCGATCTGCAGATAGCGGTGCAGATCGGGGTAACGCGCGGCCAGCTCGAAAAAGGCATCGGAGTACGCCGTCACCTCGCGATCGATGCGAGGCGTCGATCCGGCCGGAACCAGGGAGTCGTACCAGAAGCCGTCCACCCGCCGCAGATAGAAGGTCTTTGCCCCGGCATGCCGGACGACGTCTCCGAGGTTCTCGGAGTCCAGACCCGCGGCCCGGACGACCGTGCGCATGGCCGCACCTGCCTCCCCGGCCGGCATTGCCATCGGCGCGGGCCCTGCGCCGAGGGCGGCGTCAGCCTGCATGGCCTTCGAACGCGCGGCACTCTCCACCGCCACCGCGCCGCTCTGCAGTTGGTACATCTGCGCCTCGGCTTCCCGGAACGCCCGCCGCGCATCGCCCACGCGGGCGTGGTCCACCTGGTCCTCGACGATGAGGAAGCTGGTGTACTCCGTCAGGATGCCGTACGTCCTCCCCAAATGCCGGATCTCCTCGACGAGTTCCTTGTCGGGTCCGTGGATGCGGATCTGGTCCTGGAGGTACCCCACCCGGCTCACGGCCCACATGCGCGGCAGGAAGGTGTTGCGGCGGTTGCCGTCGAGGTCCGCCTCGAAACGGAACGTCTCCCGTGTCCCTCCCACGCTGCCGGAGAGAGCCATGTCGCGACGTCCCTGGCCGCGGTAGCGTCCCAGCAGGCGCAACTCCGAGCCGCGGAACAGGTCCGGCAGATCGGGCGGGTGGATTTCGGTCAGGCGTACATCCCCCGTCTCCAGGCGCAGCTCGGTCATCACCGGGTGCGCGATCTTCTCGTAGAACGACGACAGGGCAATCTCGAGGTCTTCCTGTGGGCGCACGTAGCTGCTTGTCCCCCGCGTGCCGTCACAGATCCCGTCCAGCAGACGCGTGTTCACATCGTAGCCGACCCCGAAGGCGAAAAGCCGCCGGTCCCCCGCGCGGTCCCGGGCTGTCTTCAGGATCGCTTCGGGCTTTGTCTCCCCCACCGTCGGCAGTCCGTCCGTGATGAACACGACGAAGGACGGACGGTCCCGGGGCGCCGCCGGCTCGAAAGCCGTCTGCAGGGCGCGTTCGATGGCGGTGCCCCCCCGTGCCCCCAGGCCGGCGATGAAGTCCCTGGCCTGGTTGCGGTTCTCCGCCGTGGCTGGGACGGAGGCATCCTGGAAACGGGTGACGTCCGTAGCGAAGGCGACGATGTTGAAGGTGTCGTCCGGGTTCAGTGCCTGGACGCAGAAGGTGAGGGCATCCCGGGCCTGCCGGATCTTATCGCCCATCATGCTGCCGGAGGTGTCGATGACGAAGGTGATGTCCTTGGCGCCGACCTGCTCGGCCTGCAGCTCGCTGTCCGGCGCCACCAGCATCAGGAAGAAGCCGTCCTCCCCGTCCCGGTAGCCGAGGAAATCGACCCCGATGCGCCGTTGGTCTTCGCTGAAGAGCAGCTCGAAGTCCCGATCCGGAACCATGTTGTCTTCCTGCCAGGTGACCGTGGCCCGACGGTTGCCGTCCCGGTCGATCTTCACCTGGAAGCCCGGCACGAAGAGACTCTTGAGATCCGCCTCGGCGTCGATCCGCACCTCGATCCGTGCCTTGCCCACCCGACCGCCCCCGTCCGGTTTCGCCGAAAGCAACGGATAGCGCACACGAACCAGGCCGCCGTCGCTCCGCAACGCCATCTCGTAGGCGAGCTGAATGCGGATTTCGCTGTGCGGTTCGATCGGGTATACGCGGGCCCGCAACAGCCCCTCCCCGGCGTACTCCAGCAGTGCCGGGTCCTTCAGGCGGCGCACGATGTCCTCATAGATCTTCCGAGCCTGGGCCGCATCGAGCAGTTCGGCTTCGAGGGTCTTGCCGTTGGCCGTCATGGTGAAACTGGATACGGAGGCATCCGGGGCGATCGGGAAGACATAGACACCCTCGATGCGGAAGGGATTCGGATTGTGGAACGTGGCCTCGACGGTCGTGTCGGCGACGTGCCGGCGCACGTCGATCCGGGCACGATGCTCGCGCACCTCCATCGGGGCCGGTGGCCGCGGCGGCGGGGGGATGGGGCGTGGCGGCGGGGGCCACGGAGGCGGCCACGGGGGGACGATGATGCGACAGGCAAAGAGAGGCGCCGACAGCAGCAACGCGACAGAAAGGGCGAACTTCGTTGCGGAATTGAGCTTCATCACCGTCTTGCTCCCATATGCGCCCACGTCAACACGCCGTACCCAGTCTCCCTCCAGGCGCCACAGGCCAGGCCCGCTGGAAGCCGTCGCCTGTAGCTGCAGGTCCAGGCCACCTACCCCCAGCGTACCTCGTCACTCTGCCCTGCGGGCCGATGGTGACGAACCGCTGGCCACGAGGAACGACGGGAGGACCTCCGTCTTCGTGATACCCCTCGATATGCCAGACTGCAACCGGCGACGGGCAGCGCCAAGCCGACGATCAGCCAGATTGCCTTCACGGTGCACCTTTCTGTCCGGTTCCATCCAAGATAATGCACATCGGTCCGGTTTCTTAGTGCTCGCCTGGGCGCACCAGGGCTGCTTCAAGATCCGGCGAATCGCTTCCCGCCGCCACTGCCCTTGCGGCAGTGGAGCGCCGATTCGGGGTGAGGGAGCGCGGCCG
>JAFGRS010000773.1 GCA_016935045.1 Lentisphaeria bacterium
CGGGAGAAGCCCGGCAGCGGCGCGGCTCCCCGCCACCACTGCCCTTGCGGCAGTGGGGCGATGATCCGGGAGAAGCCCGGCAGCGGCCTCACGGCCGGCCCCCGCGGTTCCGGTTGTCAGGGCGTCGCGGCTGGGAGGCGCAGGATTCTCGTTTCGCCGTGGCGCAGGCTCAGTTTCAGGCGGGGACCGTTGCCGACGGCTTCTCCGGTCAGCACGTCGGTCACCGCGCCCTGCGCCCCGACATGGAGAGCGACCTCACCGTCCGCGGCGGCATGGAGGGCCAGGAAGGGCCCGTTGGCGTAGACGTTGCAGTCGGTCTCCGCATAGAGGTGGATCCCGGCCACACGTGCCGCCAGACGCAGCAGCTCGGAGGTCAGGCCCGGGGCGCCGACGAAGATCGACGCGCCCCGGGGACCACGCCGCAGGGCCACCGCGGCGGCCCCGTCCGGATAGGTCGCCAGGACCTCGACCCCATCCCGGAGAGCCGCCGCGAACAGGGGCTGCACCGGGGCCTTGACCCCGAACCCGGCCGTGAGTCCCAGGGCGCGGCCCTCGGGCGTGGGTTCGGCCCACGCCGAAGAGGACGACACCGGCACCAGGTCGAAGCCGGTGAGTTCCCCGGCGGCGGCCGGAGTCGGCCCGTTCCCGTCGAAGCATGCGGGGGCATAGCACCACACGGACACGCCGTTGCGGGTGGCCTCGCCGAGGTCCCTGCGCACGGGACCCGGCAGGACCCAGGCGTTGAGGAAGACCTTGAGGGGGGCTGAAACCCGCCCTGCGGCCACGTCATCGAGGAGGTACTGGCCGTAGGGTGTCCCCATGCGGCCGAGGGCCGTACGTGCTTCGTAGACGCAGGGGCGGGTGACGGCCTGGCCTCCCTGGGCCACGTAGAGCATGCTGTGTTCGTCGACGATGGCGGCGACGTCCGGGGTGAAGGCAGTCGGGGTTTCGAGCATGGGCCGGTCGACGGCCTCGAGGGTTCGCATGGCGGCCCAGAGTTCGGGATCGTCGAACCAGCCCGAGGAGCCCAGGTCCATCCACCAACTGGCCTGGTTGCGCAGGGCCTCCTGGGCCACGTTGCGCTGCAGTTGCATGAGGGTTTCCCAGGGGGTTCGGGCCCGCTCGCGCCAGCCGGGGAACTGGCCGCTGCTGCGATGCGTTGCGGTGTCGTCCTCCCGCAGCCACAGCTTGCCCGCCAGCGCCACGCTCTCCGCCGCGGTCATGCACGGCGCCGACCCCCCGAGGCCCCGATCCCAGTAGGAAATGGGGGAGCAGAGGACATCGATGTCCGGACACTCCAGCACCCGGCGCAAGGCGTAGTGCCCGGAGACCGCCGGCCCCGTACCCACGGCCCCGAACTCGAACACGTAGCCGTAGAAGAAGACAACCAGCCGGCGTCCCCCCGATCCCTCCCGCACCGCCTTGGCCAGGGCGCAGACGCAGTCGGCCATGGCGAGCTGCTGGAACTCCGCGAAATCGACCAGGGCACGCTCCTGCCGCGGACTGCGCAGGGCCCCGCCCGGGGCGGCATGGCGGGCCTCGGGGCTGGGGAGTGCCGCCGTGTCGAGGGTGACATCCGCCAGCCCCCACGCCTCGCGCAAGCCCGTATCCGTCCCGTACCGGGATGCCAGCCAGCGGCGGAAGGCATCCCGCATCGCCTCCGAGTAGTCGGACAGCCTGGGGCCCCAGGTGTCCTGGTAGAACCACTCCCCGGTGTTCTGCCCGCAGGGATGGTAGCCCGCCATACGGTCGCCGAAGGTCTCTTCGAGGTGGACCACCAGTGCCCGCAGGGCCGCCGCGGCGTCCCGGCGGTACTCCGGCGAGGCCACCGTGAAACCGTTCCTGTGGGGGCCGTCCTCCCAGAGCATGACCGCCTCCGGATGGGCCCTGAGCCACCAGGCCGGCGGATGCATGCCGATGCGGGGCAGGAGACGCGCGGCCGGGTTCTCTCTCAGGACGCGTCGGCAGGCCGCTTCGGCCCCGGGCCAGTCCGGGTCGCGCCCCGCTTCGGGCCAGGGCAGCGGGCAGGGGAAGCTGACGAAATCGACCCCCGCCGCGGCCGCCAGGCGGATCTGACTCTCGAAGGGACCCGAGGGTCCGCCCAGGAACGTGAACACCGTGCCGGGACGATAGAAGGCCACCGTCAGGTCCCGCTGCGGTTCGGCCCGGGCCCAGAAGCTGACGCGGTAGCGGCGCCCCGCTTCCAGGGTCAGGTTCGGCACGTGGTAGAGATGCCAATCTGGCCAACGGCCCTCCGGCGGTTCGCGCAGGGTCACCAGCAATCCTCCCGAGCCGTCGCGGCCCCGCCCCTGGGCCACTTCGACCGCCGCCACCGTGTTCGTCTCGTCCTGGGGCCAGGAGGTCCAGTCCCGATCCAGGTCCTCCTTGCCGCGCTCGAAACCGCACACCGGGATGACCTCGCGGCCGCTGTCCACGTCCACCACCCTGATGTCGTCCAAGGCGATGCTGCCCGCGCTCTGGCCGCAGCGGACGTGCATGGTGGCGGTCTTCGCTTCGCCCTCGACCGCGACGAACTCGAAACTCACCTCGCGCGCTTCCGGCCCCACGGGCAGCGGGGCTCGTCCCGGCCCACCCCAGAACATCCGCCCCCGCACCGGCGTCCCGTCCACCACCAGCCGCGGCGCGCCCCGATCCACGCGCACCACCGTGCTGCCGGCCCCGCAGGACGCGCCCAGGACGGCCGCCGATACCATCACGCTCCACGCCATGGTCGTCATCTTCCGCACCCCTGTCCGTCGCCCGCGATCATGGGAATCTCCGCTTGCCATGGGGGAGTGTACCCGGTGCCACGCATCCTGCAAGCCGCAACCCGCCATCGTCGCGCTCGGAGCGGGGGCGGAGAATGGGGAAACGGACACCTACGGACGCAACGGACGGGCGATAAGAAACTCCCTTCCGAGCCGTGCTTACCAGTTTCTTCCCTCTCCCCCTCCGTAGGTGTCCGTTGCGTCCGTGGGTGTCCGTTTCCCCAGGCGCGCAAGCGAGTCATGGGTCGGAATGCACGTCTCACCGAACCGATGGGCAGGCCTGCGGGTCGGTGACCGTACGCGATCCCTTCTCCGGCGGGACGGCATGAGCAGGGCGGAGGGCCGTGCCGGCGGGAGTTCCGGGCGCCGATCGTGACAGGGCTCTGGTTGCGGTTTCAGGCAAGCCCCTGTAGACTGTTGTGTTTGCATCGTGTCCAGGGTCCGTTCGGGTTCTCCGGATGGGTCCGGCGGCCGTTGTGGAAGGGTCGCGATGACGCGTTTCCTGGATGTGGTGGGCCTGGGGCTGTTGCTGGGATGCATTCCTGTGTTGTCCGCCTTGCCTCCGGGGGCGGCGGTACGCGTGCATGCCGACAGGCCGGTCATGGTGCGCCTGCTCGAGCCCGGCGTGCCGGTTCATGGCAACCGTTCCTACCGTTTCGACCGGGTGTCTCCCGAGGTGGTCGGCTGGGCATTTGCGTGCGGTCCTCACAAGGATCCGGCCACCATCGAGGTGACCGTCGAGGAGGCGGGGGTCCTGCTGGTCGCCATGGCGGAAGGGGAACCCGGCAGCCCCGCCAGCCGGCCCACGCCGACGGCGCTCGGAATCCCGGGGACCTGGGTCGAGACGGCCCATCTGGTCAGCGTAGTCGGGGGGGCATCCTACGCCTGGACCGCCTACGCACGGCAAGTGATGCAGGGGGAAGTCCTGAAGATCGGCTCCGGCAACCGGTGGGGCACGGCCGTCCTGGCGCGCGCCATCGCGGGCGGGACCGAGAACGCCACCGAACCCCCGGCGCCGTGGGGCCCGGCCGACGAGACCCGGCGGGAATACGCCCTGCTGGCACGGCAGATCCGCGAACACGGGGCCTGGGACCTCCACCGCCTGGCCGCGGAAGCCCTGCGCCCCGAGGCCCTCGTGAACGCCGCTGACGTCACCCCCGTCCACATCGTCCTGCGTCGCACCCGGGCGCTGCTCGAACACCTCGCCGCGCAGCATCCGGAGCTGGACTTCGCGGCGGCGAGTGCGGAGCTTTGCGCCCTCGAAGCAAGGAATCTCCAACCCCTGGGTGAGGAGGCCCGTTTCGAACTCTTCGCGGAGTCCGCGGCCCTGCGCCGCCGCATCGCCTTCCGCAACCCGCTGCTGGATTTCGACCGCATCCTGTTTCTGAAGCATCACAGGGCGGCCTTCGAGCACATGTGCGATCAGTACTACGGCTTCTACGCCCGTCCCGGCGGCGGTCTGTTTGTTCTCGAAGATGCCTTCGGGGCGAGCCCGCGGCTCCGGGACGTGCTGGCGCGGAGCCGCGTCACGGGAGGGCGTCTGGCGGGGCGGCCGCTCGAAGGAGGCTCCTTCGTCTCCCTCGAGCTTTCCTACGATGCCCGCAGCGTGTTCTTTGCCTGGACGGAGGCCGAGGCCACACCCCAGCGTTGGTCGCCGCGCAGCACCTACCATGTCTTCCGCGCCGATGTGGATGGCGGCCATCTGACCCAGCTTACGGACGGACCCTGGAACGACTTCGATCCCTGCCTGCTTCCGGACGGTTCGTTGGTTTTCGTCTCGGAGCGTTGCGGGGGGTACCTGCGCTGCGGACGCAACTGCCCGACCTACACGCTGCACGCCATGCAGGCCGACGGCAGCGGCATGCGGCGTCTGAGTTTCCACGAGACCCACGAATGGCATCCCAGCATCGACCATGACGGGATGATCGTCTACACCCGTTGGGACTACGTCGACCGGGACTCGGACATCGCCCATCACCTGTGGACCTGCCACCCGGATGGCCGCAATGCCCGCAGCCTGCACGGCAACTACCCCGAGCGCCGCGAGCTGCGGCCGTGGATGGAACTGGCCATCCGCGCCGTGCCGGGATCCAGGCGGTACGTGGCCACGGCCGCGGCGCACCATGGCCAGAACTACGGCTCCCTGATCCTGATCGACCCGGCCCTGCCCGACGACGGGGCGACAGCCCAGATTCGGCGCCTCACCCCGGAGGCGCCCTTTCCGGAGTCGGAATCCGCGCCGGGGGTCCCCCAGCGCAAGGGCCGCCATGCGCCGCGCGCGGAGGTCTTCGGGACGGCCTGGCCCCTGAGCGAGGACTTCCACCTGTGTGTCTACGATCCCGGCCAGGCGGTCTACGGCATCTACCTGGTGGACAGCTTCGGCAACCGCGAACTCCTCTACCGGGACTCCGCCATCGCCTGCCTCGACCCCATCCCCCTCCGACCCCGCGCCACGCCCCCCGCCCTGCCCTCGCCCCTGCCGCCTGCCGGAGAGGCCGACAGCGCACCCCCCCCCATGGGCACCGTGGCCGTCATGAACATCTACGCCGGCGAACAACCCTGGCCCCGGGGGGCCACGCTGCGCGAACTGCGCATCGTCAACCTCTTCCCCAAGTCCACCCCGCCCCCCGATGTGCCCCGCATCGGCCACGCGGACCAGTCCCTGGCACGCGGGGTGCTGGGCACGGTCCCCATCGAGATCGACGGCAGCGTCTTCTTCCGCATGCCGGCCGGGATCCCGGTCTACTTCCAGGCCCTCGATGAACGCGGACTCGCCGTGCAGTCCATGCGCTCCCTCACCTACCTCCAGCCCGGAGAGGACATGCAATGCCTGGGGTGCCACGAACCGAAACGGGGGACCCCCTCCACGCGCAATGGCCATCCCCTCGCCCTGCGGCGCCCGCCCTCGGAGATTGCCCCGGAGGCCCCGGGGGCCATGCCGCTGACCTTCCCGCGCCTGGTGCAGCCCGTCCTCGACGCGCGCTGCATCGGCTGCCACAGCCTCGACCCCAAACGCCCAAGCCTGCGCGGCGACCGCTTCGGTGCGCACGGCTGGTCGGAGGCCTTCCACACCCTGCGCCGCTCCGCCTGGGGCCGCAGCGGAGGCAATGGGGCCCTGATGAGTCTGAATCAGCGTTCCTATTCCCTCCCCGGGCAGGAGGGCGCCCGCGCCGCCAAGCTGTACACCATGCTGGCCGGCGGACACCACGATCTCGAGCTCGCCCCGGGGGAGCTGCGCTGCATCACCCTCTGGCTGGACTGCAACAGCACCTTCTACGGCGCCTACGAGGAGATCGGGAAGCAGGCCTCGGGGGAGGTGGTCCTGCCATTGCTCGGCCTGGCGCCGGGGACGGGTCCGGCCTACGGGCTTCCCGAGGCGCCCTGAGTCTCCCGGCCGGAGGCGTCCTCGGGGCTGTCCTGGCCATGCCGGACGAAGAGGAGGTCCGCTGTGGGGAAGTCGTGGGTGCGGGCGATGGCGAGGAGCCTGTCGAGGGTTTCCGCATCGAGGGTTGGGGTCCTGGCCAGCACCCAGAGGTAGTTCCGGTTGGGCCCGCAGACCAGGGCCTGGGTGTAGTTCTCGTCGAGGGCCATGATCGTGTAGGCGCCGTAGAAGGGCCAGAAGAAGCGGACCTTGAGGCGTCCCACGCCGGGATCACCCAGGAAGGAGGCAACGCCCCGCGCATCGCGCCAGGTCCCGCTCCGGGTCTCGCGGCCCCGGTTGAGCACGTCGATACGGCCGTCCGGACGCAGACGGTAGGTCGCCGAAACACTGTCCAGACCCCGCTCGAAACGATGGTCCAGACGCGCAATCTCGTACCACGTGCCGAGGTAACGCTCGACCTCGAACCCCGTCACCGGACGGACTCCCGAGGGAAGCCCCACGCAGCCGGAGACCCCCAACAGGAGCCCCAGAACACCTCCCCGACACACCATCCTGCCGACCCCGCGCCAATCCTCCGGGACCCGACCCACTCGTGCCGTCCGTGCCGCCCGTGCCATCCGTGTTCTCCTGTTGCCGCGTCTCGCCGCCAATGCCCGCCAGGCCATGGGCGCTCCTGCGCAGACCGCAACGCGCAGCCAACCTGTGGGTGGTTGCCGGTCATTGCTTTACGGTGCATACCCGTGCTCTCTCAGAGACCGGCTGCGGCGGGTCGAGGTTCCCGCAATGTCCTCAGGGCGGTTCATCGAGGAGGTCCCCAGACCCGCTTCCGAGCGCAGGGCCGCCGACGGGCCGGTCCCCCGGCGGAGCGCCGCTGACAGGAGAGGGGGCGGACGCGCCGCCGCTCCGGCGCCCCCGCCTCGGATCGTCGCTCCACTGCCGCAAGGACAGTGGCGGCGGGAAAGATCGCCGGGCAGGGGCTATGCTGTGGCGTCGGAACGCAGGCTTAAGGACACCCGCCGGCGGCAGCGCGATCGTGATTGCAGACCTCCACATCCATTCCCATCACTCCCTGGCCACGAGCCGGGACGCGACCCTGCCCGGACTGCATCGCTGGGCCCAGCTCAAGGGGGTCGGCATCGTGGGCACCGGCGACGCCACCCACCCCGGTTGGCGGCAGGAACTGCGGGAGCTGCTGCGGGAGTGTGCCCCCGGCCTGTACCGTCTGCGCCGGGAAGCCGCGGGCCCGGAGGGGGAGGTGCCGGGGCGCTGCCGCGCGCCCGTCCGGTTCCTGGTCACGGCGGAGGTCAGCACGGTGTACAGCCAGGGAGGCAGGGCGCGGCGCATCCACAGTCTTCTGCTCTTTCCGCACCTCGAGGCGGCCGAGGCTTTCAGCCGGGCGCTGGAGCCCGTCGCCAGGCTGGCCTCGGACGGACGACCCACGCTCCGCATGAGCGCCCGGGAAC
>JAFGRS010000774.1 GCA_016935045.1 Lentisphaeria bacterium
CCCGCGAGTGCCCGCGCGGCCGCGGGCGTTCCATCCCCCTGGAGCGCGAGCGTACCGCGAGCATCCCTGCGTTGACTGAGGCATTACGGCCGGATGAGATGAAGGGTGCCGTTTGCACTCCGGCGGTTTCTCCCATACAGTGCTTTACGACACGGACAGTCTTCGGCGGGTGCACGCCGGCATTTCAGGGGAGGCGCGATGGCAGATCGACCCGATAGAGATGCCCTCTCCGACGAGATCCTGTGGCATCTTCCGGCGGGGGCGGAGGAGGTGGCCGAGACGGTCCTGGCGGCGCTTTCCTCCGCTGTCCGTCTGCAGCGTCCCCGGTGGACCCGGATGGTGTTCTACGACACCTACGACGGGGACCTGCATGCGGCGGGGTTGGCGCTGGCATGGGTCCCCGGGCGGTTGCTGCTTTGCCCTCCCGGTCCGTGTTCCGTGCGTTCTGCCGCTGCCGTTCTGCCTTGGTCCGGTCCCGCTCCGCCAGTCCTGCGTACCCTTCCGGAAGGTCCCCTGACGCGATGTCTGGCGGAAGTGACCGAGCATGACGCCTTTCTCCCGGTCGCCGAGTGCCGGCTTCGGGTGATCGCGGGTGATGTCCGTGACGACTGTGGCAAGACGGTCGTTCGTCTCCGGGTGGAGACCTTCTTTCGTGGTGCGGGAGAGTCTGCCGAGCCTGTGCTGGAGGTTCTCCGCAGCCGCGTTCTGCGGGGGTACGATCCTGCCCACGCAGCGGTTGCGGAGCGCCTTCGGGCCGCGGGCCTGCACGCCATCGAGGACCCGGCCGAAGTAGCCCTTCTGCCCCGCCTGGCGGAAGCGCCTCCCCGCGGTCTTTCCATGGTCCCGCCGGCTCCCGACGAGCCCTGCCGGGAAGGCCTCCTGCGGGTGGTGGCCGGCATGCTCGAAGCGGCGCGACGCTATGAACCCGCCATCGCGGCGGACATCGATGCCGAGTGCCTGCACCGCTTCCGCGTGCTGCTGCGCAAGGCACGATCCCTGCTGCGGCTGATGCGGGGGGTACTCGAACCGACCGAGTTGGGTGCCCTGCGGCAGGACCTGGGCGAGGTGGCCCGGCGCAGCAACCGCCTGCGCGATCTGGATGTCTTCCTCGCCCGGGCGCCCGCCTATGGGGAGGTGGTCCCGGAGGGTTTGCGCGAGCCGTTTGCGGCCGTGGTCCGGGACGTCCGGCAGGAGCGGAACCGTGAGCGTGGCCGTTTCGTCCGTTTCCTGCGTTCCCAGCGCTGCGGGGGACTCGTGCGGCGACTGGAGAAGCGCCTGGCGCACCCCGAGCGCTTCACCGTGCTCCCGGACGGCGAGGAGTCCATCTGTCAGGTCGCCCGCAGGCGGATCCGCAAGCAATGCCGACGAATCGTGCAGCACGCCGAAGAGATCCTCGCCGCGGCACGGCCGGAGGACAGCGACCTGCATCGTCTGCGCATCGACTGCAAACGGTTACGGTACCTGCTCGAGACCTTCGGCGGCTTCTTCGCGCAGGAAGCGGTGGCGTACCTCGGCCGGAGCGCCCGGCGCCTGCAGAACCGGCTCGGCATGGTGAACGACCTGCGGGTGCAGCAGGATGCCCTTCTCGCCTTCCTGGCGAACTACCCCGGGCGGGGGCCGCTGGACACGGGTCGCGCGGCGGCGATCGGGACCCTGGCCGGCACCCTGCAGGCGCGGCGGCGTTCCGCCCGGCGCCGGGCCCTGCGCCGACTGGCTCGATTTCGGGGTCGGCGTGTGGCCAAGGCGCTGGCGGCAATGCACTGCCCCGACCACGGAGGAACGCAGGGATGATCACGGTGGCCTGTTACAGCATCAAGGGAGGGGTCGGCAAGACGGCCCTGGCCGTCAACCTCGCCTACGAAGTCAGCCGAAGAGGCCACCGCACCCTCCTCGTCGACCTCGATCCCCAGGCCGCCGCGGGATTCTACTTCCGCGTCCGCGCCGACGGAAACGTGAACCCCCGCAGACTGCTCAAGGACGGTGACCGGCTCCGGCGGGCCATTCGCGCTTCGGACTACGAAAACCTCGACGTCCTGCCCTCCGCCTTGAGTTTCCGCGAGTTCGACGTCGTCCTCGACCGGCTCAAGAAATCCACCGGCCGACTCGCCCGCATGCTCCACGAACTGCGGCATGACTATGCCGTGACCGTCATCGACCCACCGCCCAACATCACCCTGCTTTCGGAGAATGTCCTCGCGGCGGCCACCGCCCTGGTCGTCCCGGTGGTCCCTACGACCCTTTCGGAACGCACGCTCGAACAGCTTGTTGCCTTTGCCACAGCCGAAGAGATCCCTGTCTCCCGCATGATTCCCTTCTTCACCATGGTCGAGAACCGCAAACGCCTGCACCGGGAGACCATGGCCTCCCTGCGGGCCCGCTACCCGACGTTCCTGCAGGCGACCGTCCCCTACTGCACCGATGTCGAGCGCATGGGCCTGCAGGCCGCCCCCATCGTGGCCAAACACCCCAACAGCAGGGGGGGAAAGGCCTACCGCCGCTTGTGCGCCGAACTGATGGACACCCTCGGAATCCCCTGAACCGTTTCCATGTCCACCGCCGGGCACGGATGGGAGAACCGCTCGGGCCAGTGCCATCGAGGATGCGGCTCCGCAGAGCGTCGCCCTCCAGTACCCCTCACGGTCCCCGGGCGGCAGGATGCGGCTCCGCAGAGCGTCGCCCTCCAGTACCCCGCACGGTCCCCGGGCGGCAGGATGCGGCTCCG
>JAFGRS010000775.1 GCA_016935045.1 Lentisphaeria bacterium
ATGTCCACGTTGAAGTGCGCATCGAGCACGACCATGTCGGCGTCCTTGCCCACGGCCAGGATCCCCCTCTCGTGGTCCAGCCCCAGAACCCGCGCGGGGTTGAGGGTGGCCATGCGGACCGCCTCCTGCAGGGGGATGTCGGTGTTCTCCATCATGAACTGCAGC
The DNA here is from genome assembly GCA_016935045.1 of Lentisphaeria bacterium. Lineage (GTDB taxonomy): Bacteria > Verrucomicrobiota > Lentisphaeria > Oligosphaerales > JAFGRS01 > JAFGRS01. The sequence continues at coordinate 166 of JAFGRS010000775.1, forward strand.
GACTTGTCCAGCGTCACCGTGCTCCCGGCCAGCGTGCCGTCCTCGAGGTAGGCCTTCCCGCGCCGAACCTTGACGGTCCGCTCCGCCAGCGTATACGTCCCGTCCGGGCAGCCGCTGGCATGGATCGCATCCGAGATGAGCACGATCCCGCTGGAGCCCTTCAGCTTGTAGAGCAATTCGACCACCGCCGGGTGAACGTGGAATCCGTCGGCGATGAGGTGGACCTTGAGCTCCCGCTTCTGGAAGGCCGCCGCGAGGATCCCCGGAGTCCGGTGGTGCAGGCTGGGCATGGCATTGAAAATGTGCGTCACCTGCGTCAGTCCCAGGTCGATGGCCGCCTCGATGTCCTCGTAGGACGCCTCGGAATGGGCCACCGCCAGGGCGATGCCCTCCTGGGCGGCGACCTGCATCACGTCCTGGACGCCCGGAAGCTCGGGGGCGAGGGTCATGAGCCCGATGCACCCGCGCCCGGCCCGCTGGAGGGTCAGCTGGTTCTCTATCGTCGCGTCCCAGATGTACTTCTCGTTGAGAGCGCCGCGCATGTTCCGGCTGATGAAGGGCCCCTCGAGGTGGATGCCGTGAAGCGCGCCGTGCCCGAGACGCGCCCGGCAGCCGGCCGCCAGGCTGCGGATCGCCCGGAGGAAGCGGCCCCGCTCCTCCACGTAGACCGTGGCCAGCAGGCGGGTGGTCCCGTGCGAGACGAAGTAGTCCAGGATGGCCTCGAACTCCGCCCGGTCGCCCCTGCTGAAGTCGTGCCCGTTGCCCCCGTGCACGTGCAGGTCTATGAAGCCGGGCACCAGGTAGCGCCCTCCGATATCGATCACCCGGGCGTTGGGGGGGAGGAAGACCGTCTCCTGGCTGCCCAACTGCGTGATCTTGCCCGTCTCGATCGCCACGCAGGCCTTTTCGGCTATTCGGAACGGAGTGACCGCGGTGGCGTTGAGGAACACGAGGGGGGCTTCCTTCGCGTCGTGGCCGCGGAGCCTGCCGAGCCGTCCCAGGATCGAGAACGACTCCCTCTTGACCCGGTCGGTGACGACCTTGCCGGTGCGGCCACGCGGCAGGCTCCGGCTGCGGAGCTGGAAGCCGCTCACCCGCTTGAACGAGGCCAGGTCCGCGGTGTGGGATTGGACCTCCCGCCAGACGAGGTCGGCGAGCGCCGGCGGCTCCCGTCCCGCCCGCCGCTCGGCCGCCACGAACTTCCCGAGGTGCCGGTCGTTCACCACGATGGATGCGAAGACCGTCTCGGTCCTGTCGGGGTGCTGCTTGCCCAGAACGCAGACCTCGCGGACGAACGGGCTCCTGGCGATGCGCTGCTCGATCTCCTCCGGGTAGACGTTGGTCCCGGCGGCGGTCACGATCACGTTCTTGGACCGCCCGGTGACGAACAGGTGCCCCTCCGCATCGATATGCCCCAGGTCCCCCGAGTGCAGCCAGCCGCCCCGGATCGTCTCCCGGGTGGCCTTGTCGTTGTTGTAGTACCCGGCCATGAGATGGGGGCCGCGGATGCATATCTCCCCCACCCCGTCACGGCCGGGACGGTCGATTCTGAGGTCCACCCCCGGCAGGGCCCGGCCCGCGGAGCCCGGGGGGAAGTCGCCGGGGGGAGTGAGCGTCGACGGCCCGGAGGTCTCGGTCAACCCATACACCTGCAGAAGGGGAATGCCCATCTCCCGGTAGCCGGCCGCGATGGCCGGCGCCAGCGGCGCGCCACCGCTTAGAAAGAAGCGCACCGCGCCGCCGAAGATCCTGCGGGCCTGCCCGCCCAGCGCCCGGCGCGCGGCGGCGTCCCTCTCGACCTCTGCCAGGGACAGGGCCCGCCTCCCGGCAACCCGGTTCACGACGTTCTCGAGGAGCACCCTGAACATGAGCGGCGGACACAGCATCGCGGTGGGCCTGAACCGCTGCATCCCCCGGAAGAGGTTGGTGTACTTCAGGTCCCTGGCGTAGACCACGGAGGCCCCGACCATGCAGGGCAGGATCAGGCCACAAGTGATCTCGAAGGTGTGGCTCAGGGTGATGGCGGAGAGGAACACATCCCGGTCGTCGAGGGCCAGCGTCCCGCGCATCCCCGCCAGGACGGAAAGGATCCCCCGGCCGGTGAGAACCACCCCCTTGGGCTGGCTGGTCGTCCCCGAGGTGTAGATGATCATGGCGGGGGCGTCCGCGGCCTGCTCCGGCAGCGATGCCTTGCGCGCCGGCCCCTTGACGATGTCCGTCAGCCCGCGCCCGCCGCCCCCTCCGGGCGGAGCGCCACCGAGGGTGACGACACCCTTGAGCCGGAACCCGGCGAGCTTGCCGGCCAGGGACGGCGCGGCGAAGACCCACTGGGCCCCCGTGTCGCGAAGGATGTGGCCGATCTCGGCGGACCCGCTGTTGGGGTCGATGGGCACGGCAACCGCCCCGCAGGAGACGACCCCCCAGAACGCCAGGGGCCACTCGGGGCCGTTGGGGGCGTAGATGCAGACCCTGTCCCCGAGGGCCACGCCGTTGGCGCGGAGGAAGCCGGCGATCCTGCCGGCGGCCCGCAGGGTGTTTCCGTAGGTGATCGCGGCGCTTTCGCAGCCGGCATCCCGGTAAGCGACCCTGGCCTTGAAGCGGGCGGAGCTTCGCTTCAGGACCTCGGCGACGGTGCTGAACTCTCCGGCATCCATGGGGGCATCCCTTTCGGCGGGAACCGTTGCCTTCGGCGGAAACAAGCGCTCCCTCTCCGCTGCATTCTCCATACGGCGACCGGGGGCGCAAGGTCGGCGATTTCGGGAATCCGTCGGGTGCGTGGCAGGCCGGGCGGGGTGGCGGATCCGGCCGACCGGCGGGCCGTTGATTTTCGGGCGGCGGGGGCTGCGAGACAAAGAGACTCTCTCCTTGCTCACTGCGCAACAGAAGACAGGTCCAAAGAACAGCGCAACCGGTGTGCCAGCC
>JAFGRS010000120.1 GCA_016935045.1 Lentisphaeria bacterium
ACGGTCGCCCCGCCCGCCCGTCCCCCCCCTCCGCCCGCGATGCCTGCGCATGCTCGTAGGACACAGCGACGAGGTTTGGAGCGTGAGCGTCAGCCCGGATGGACGACGCGCCGTATCGGGCAGTCGAGACGGGACCCTCCGGCTCTGGGACCTGGGAACCGGCGCGTGCCTGGCGGTCTACCATGCCGGCGCTGAGGTTGATTCCGTGGTGTTCTCGCCCGACGGCCGTCGCATCGTCTGCGGGACTCTCGACGGCCAATTGCACTTCCTCACGCCGGTCAACCTCCCGCCCTCCGGTCCGCCGCTCGTTACGCCGGTACGGCTCTGGCTGTTCGGCGCGGTGCGCGTGCAGGGCGACGGCAATGTCGTCCCCGCGCCCGGCCGCGGGGACGACCGCCTGACGGTGCTCTGCTCCTGGTGCGGCCGGCGTTTCCCCGTCCGCGACGACACGGTGGGCCGGCAGATCCCCTGCCCCCTGGAGTCTTGCGGCAAGCCGCTCCAGATCAACCCGTTTGTGGTGGATGGGCGAGATGCGGTTGGCGAGTCTGGGGGTGCGTGAGTGTGGGGATGGCAGGCCGGTGGCGGGAGGGCTGCCGCCCGGAGGGCCGCGCGGCGTACGGGGGATCGCGCTGTAGGGCGGGCGGTCCCCGAGCGCCGGGCGATGGCCGCGATGCCGCGGCCGGTCCCGGCGCGGAGATGCCGCCCGGAGACCGTGCGGCGTACGGGGAGAAGGGCGAAGGAACACGGCAGCGGACACCGATCCGGCAGAGGCCCTCCCCTCGCCGTCCCGGGCGGGCGCAGTCCCCGGAGATCGCCCGGGGCAACGGCGACGCAGGCGCGAGGCGACGGGGCGGTTCGGGCCCGTGCGGCAGCCGGGCGCGGGCCGTCCGTCGGCGAGCCGGAACGAGGGAGTCGAGGGGGAGGCGAGCCTCCTCCTCGCGGGGGGCGCGGGGGGCGGAGCCACCCGGTGCGATTGCGTCATTGCCTGAGAGCGTGGTGGTGTGGGGATGGAAGGTCGGTGGCGGGATGGCTGCCGCCCGGAGGGCCGTGCGGCGTACGGGGGATCGCGCTGTAGGGCGCGGGCGGTCCCCGACCGCCGGGCGATGGCCGCGAGGACGCGGCCGGTCCAGCGGGGGGGAGCTGCCGCCCGGGGGCCGTGCGGCCGCCACGGGCCACGAAAGGCACATTGTGTGCTTGGGGCTCAGTATCTGCTGTGGGAACGGCACCACCACCTACCACCACCTCCGCGAACAGGCCAAGGCTACGTAGACCAATCGTAGCTGGTCAGGGCTTGCTCCACCTGGGCGCGAGGTGTTCTCCCAAAGCCGTTCCAGTAGAGCCGTCCTGCGGTCAGCTCCCGGGCCCAGCGGTCGAGTTGAGCCGGAGGTCCGGAGAGGATTTGGCCTTTGCCGAGGGCATCGATGCGGCGATAGAGTTCGGACCAGTCCCTCCGTGTGTCTCCGGCCCCCGCGACCCACTGGACCACGTGCAGGTTCTCCAAGGAGCAGATGGAATCGAGGTGTCGGATGGCATCCGGACCGTCGAGGTGGTACTCGCCGCCGCCGTAGCGGCCCAGTTCCTGGTGGAGACAGGGCAGCACGAAGGTGTCAAACATGGCCGGGCTGATCATGCAGGAGAAATCGCACTGGGCCACGTTGATGGGCCCGGGGCTGTACATGCCATGGCGATTGATGCTGCCCAGGCCGGGGTAGTCCAGCAGCTCCGCGAAGGCCCGGAGCGCGTCCCCATGGGCCGCCGTGATCTCGCCCAGCACCCGCATGACCTCCTCCGGTTGGTCGAGCAGATCCATAAGAACGGTTTGCGCTCCGCGCAGCGCCACCAGGCAGTCCAGATTGGCCACCAGGGTCGGCGATGCCACCAGCACACCGTCGCCGCTGCGTCGGCGCACGGCCTCGCAGACCGCGGCAACCAGGTCCCACCAGCGGCCCGACCGGCGGAAGACCACGCGGGTATCCGCCAGCGGGACGTCGGCATAGGGGTGGATCGGCCAACCGCCCTGGCCCGGATTGGGGAAGGCCAGATCCACCCCCAGGAAGGTCGAGAACTGGTCCGCCGCGAACTCCACATAGACAAAGGGAATGGCAGCGCCTAGGAAGTCATGGGTCTGCGCCCACTGGGTTGCCTGGACGGCGAACGCGTCGATGTCGAGTTCGGGTCCCAGGGCGTAGGTGCTGGGCTTGGGCACGGGTTCGAGTCCCTCCCTGGGCAGGACTGCCCCGACCAGGGGGCGCGGGTGCCTGCCCTGCCAGAACCGTTCCCAGCGTTGCGCTGCTTCGGGCATGTTCCTCTTGGTATGCATCGGTCGTTGCTTCGTGTCTCCCGCGGTCTACGCTGACCCCGTTTCGCAACCCGGGCGCTCCAGACGGTTTCGAGAGGTTGCGTAAGGAGTCGGCGTTGTTGTCGCGACCCTACCTGGCGGCTTCGAGGGCGATGGACTCGATCCGCACGGTATCGCCGTCGGCGGACTGGGGCAGGTCGATGGCCAGGCCGCTGAGGGCGCCACGGTACTCCGCCGACGAGGCCAGGTCCACGACGATCTCACGCATCTGCCCGTCGTGGGTCAGCGGGAATGTCAGGCTGCGTTCGGGCGCCCACCAGGTCCGGGCCCATTCCTGCCAGGAAGCCGTGGTGTGAACGGCGGGCGAGAAGGTCCGCCAGAAGATGCGGGCCTCGGCCCCGCGGGTATGGAAGGCTGCGCGCAGCCGCAGTCGGGGGGCGGCCTCCGCGCGCCAGTACTCGAGGGGGCTCTCGATGCGGGCCTGCCGGGTATCGAGGAAGATCTGCCAGGCGCCGGCGATGGGCCAGCCCCCGTCCCGGGCATCGCGGAAGCTCCAGTGTTGCCGGTCCCGGGCGAAAATCCAAGCCGGGATCACGTTCCGCGCGGCATGCCGGTAGACGGTATCCCGGATTTCCTCGAGGGTGCCGACGATGAACACGCAGGTGTAGTCATAGACGATGTTGTGATCCAGGATGTCGGTGCGCATGGGGGCGAAATAGCCGGTGGGGCCGTCTTTGGGTCCTCCCTGGCCGCGGCGGCCGGCGAAGCCCCCGTGGAACTCGAAGACTCCCGGATGCCAGGCGCCGATGCCGCGGCCGGCGTCGTTCACCAGGGCGGACCAGTTCTCGGCCGCCAGCCACTTGGACCACGGCCAGGGCTCGCGGACCGTCTTGCGCACCTCGGTCAACTCCCCGTGCTCAAAGGGCCGATCGCCCACATAGGTCATCAGGCGGTGCCAGACGCCGTTGCTGTAGACCGCCGGCACTTCCTGGTGATGGGCGCCGTACGGAGTCGTGTCGGTACGCTTGTTGGTGAGTCTGCCGCGGTAGCGGAACGTCTTCCCGTCCAGTTCGATCCAGGTTTCGAAGAGGCATTCGCCGGGATCGTTCTCCATGGGCCAGAGCATGGGGATGGAGGAGACATGGATGGTGCTGCCCTCCGCCTGGCAGTCGAGGGTTTTCGAACCGTTGCCGAAGCAGTCTCCCGACTGGATCGGGTTCCAGGGGAAGCCGCCCCAGTGTTCGCTCTTGCGCTTGCCCTCGCGGCGGTAGTCGGCCGGGCCGCCGTAGAAGGACATCTGGATCTGCCGGCCCCAGTCGGCGCTGTTGATGAGGTTGGGGCCGTCGGGAAGTTCCGAGACGTGGGTGATGGCCCCGCCAATGTCCAGATTGACGCCGACCCGGATCTGCCCGTTCGCGATGAAACGCATCGACCCCTCCTCGGCCCATGTCCGGACACCCATGACGCCGGCAAGCAGGGCGCCGGCCAGAACCGCGGCAAGCTGATTCATGACACCTCACAGGTATGCCCACCATGCCCGACGGGCAGACGCCCCGGGCGGGACCCGTCCCCAATGTGCCCCCCCTTGCGGCGCCGCACAAGCCGGGCGGCGCGAGTCTACGCAATCCCTCCGTCACCCGGGGAAGGGGTGTGAAGATACGGCGGAGACCGCCGACTCCATCACGTGCCCTGACCTCAATACTGTTGACTTTGCGGAGCCCGGAATCGCCGCACGACCTTCGACCAGGCTCAGGTTCTCCGAGAGTGCGCCTCCCACATTCTCAGAGTCCAACGTCTCGGAACTGCTACAGATCTCGTTGCGCGATAAGGACTATGGACAATGGACCATGGACTATGGACCTTTGGACAGCGATGAG
>JAFGRS010000121.1 GCA_016935045.1 Lentisphaeria bacterium
CTCATCGCTGTCCAAAGGTCCATAGTCCATGGTCCATTGTCCATAGTCCTTATCGCGCAACGAGATCTGTAGCAGTTCCGAGACGTTAGGTCATCAGGGGTTGCTGCCGGGGGGATCGCGGTGGGCGTCGGCGAGGGTCCCCACGCGTCGGAGTCCGGGGAAGAGTCGGGTCCAGGCGGCGACCACGAGCAGCGTGCCGATGCCGCCGCTGACCACGGAGGCGACGGGGCCGAAGGCCTGGGCGACGAGGCCCGATTCGAATCCTCCCAGTTCGTTGGAGGAACCGATGAAGATGGCGTTGACGGCGGAGACGCGGCCGCGCATTTCGTTGGGCGTCCGGAGCTGCACCAGGGTATGGCGGACGACGACGCTGACGTTGTCGAAGAACCCGGTCAGGAACAACATGGCCCAGGAGAGCCAGAAGCTGGTGGACAGCCCGAAGGCGACCGTTGCGACTCCGAAGGCGGCCACGGAGAGCAGCATGGCCCTGCCGGCGCGTTGCAGGGGCGGGCGGTGGGCCAGGATGAGTGCCATGACGATGGAGCCGAGTGCGGGTGCCGCGCGCAGGCAGCCGAGCATCTGTTTGGGGTTCAGGGGCAGGCCTCCCGCGTCGAGGATATCGCGGGCGAAGACGGGGAGGAGGTAGACGGCTCCGCCGAGGAGGACGGCGAAGAGGTCGAGGGAGACGGATCCGAGGATGAGTTTGCGTTGCCAGACGAAGCGGATTCCCTCGGCAAGCTGGCGCAGCATCTGGCCGCGATGGGTACGGGGGGCATCCGGGATGTGGAGTCGGCTGAGCAGCAGCATGAAGAGGGTGGTGGTGGCGGCGCTGAAGAGGTAGGCGGCCACGACGCTGCGGGTGATGATGAGGCCCCCCACCGCGGGGCCGATCACGGCCGAGAGGTGGAAGAGGCTCGTGCGCCACTTCACGGAACTCTCGAACAGGTCCGTGGGCACGAGCAGGGGCATGATGGCAGTGTTGGCAGGGGAGGCGATACGGTGGAACGCGGCGTCGGCGAAGAGGAGGGCATACATGACCGGGATGGAGCCCTGCAGGGCGCTGAATACGGCCAGTGCCAGGGAGGTGAGGGTGGTTCCGAGCATGCCCAGGAGGATGATGCGGCGGCGGTCGAAGGCATCGGCGAGGTAGCCTGCCGGGAGGGTCAGAAGCAGCATCGGCAGGGCCTGCACCAGGCCGATGAACCCGAGGGCGAGGGCGCTGTCGGTGCGTTGGTACATCTCCCAGCCGATGGCCAGGCTCTGGGCCGCCGTGCCGATGTGCACCAGGAACGAGCCCAGCAGGAACGAGCGGAAGACGGGCACACGGAAGGCGGCATAGGGACCATGGGGGGGCTGCGTCATGGGTTCCTTCCCGGGGCCTCCGCCGTCGGGGGCGCGCAAGGCCCCGGTTTCCTACCGTCTGCACGCCCACCGTGAAACAACGACTGGAGCGGCCGCGGCCCGCGGCCACTGCCCCGGCGGCTCCGGTCCCGCGGGCGGGCAGGGGTGGGTGCTCCTGCGCAGCCCGCAACGCGCGGCCAAGCGGGGGCGGAGAGGCGGCGCGCCTTTGCTCTACGACAGACCTGCACGCCGTATCAGATCACTTCCAGCTCGTCCTTCCCGGGCAGCGCGGGGAACGGGGCCGTGGGCAGGGTCTGGTACCAATAGGCCACGGAGGCAATGTCGTCCTGCAGCGGCAGATAGCGTCCGCCGTTGCGCCAGCCCAGTGCCTGGATGGTGACGCGCAGGTCGCCGGCGAAGCGGATCGGGTCCGCGATATGCCAGCGGTAGAGGCCGAAGCGCTGCCGGCTCTGGTAGAGCCCGTCGGGGCGGATGACTTGGTGCAGGCCGCTGTAGGGGGTGCTGAATTCCTGGTACTGCCGGGTGTCCCGGTTCTCGAAGTTGTAGGAACCGCAGAAGTAGTCTTCGGTCCCAGTGCCGCAGATGGTGGGGAAGGGCCCGTCGCCGTCCAGGTAGAACTTGATTTCCCCTTCACCCCACCAGCCGGTGTTGTTCACGCCCCAGGCCATGCAGGTGCCGACGTAGTGGCCGCGTCCGCGCACGCCCTCGAGGATGGTGTAGACCTCCTTGTAGGGCAGGGGATTGGCGCGGCGGAACTGGGCGTGGAAGTAGGCTGCATCCTCGGGGACGTCGGTGAGGGTGTAGTTGATCTGGTAGTAGAGCCGCATGGCCTCGGTGGCCAGGTTCGTCAGGGTGATCCGGCAGCGTTTGCGGAAGGGCATTTCCCAGTAGCAGTTGAAGGCGCTGCCGGGGTTCACGCAGACGGCCAGGGAGGAGAGTTGGGCATAGCGTCCCCAGCCGCTGCAGAAGAAGTCCCCCACGGGGCACTCGACGGCGGGCTGCTCGCAGTCGTCCCAGTAGAAGCGCAGGATGCTGAAGCGCCAATGTCCGGTGGGCGTCATCCAGATCTGCTGGATGGCCCCGCTGCCCTCGATGTCGGCGAGGGGGAAGGTCTGTCCGGGTTCGATGGCCACGGAAGGGGAGATCTTCCAGCCCTGGCCGAGTTCCCGGGCGCAGTGTGCCCCGGTGCCTTCGGTGGCCATGCCTGCCCGGCCTTTCTCGCCGCTGAAGTTCTCCGGACTGATGGAACGGCTCAGGGCGCCCGAAAGCCGGGAGAGAGTGCCCATCGTCATGCCGAGACCGTCGAATGCCATGGTCGTCTCCTGCCTTGCCTCGGACCTCGTTTCCGTGCCCGGCGGCGACGCCGCCGTTCGCACCTACAGTATGCATCCCGATCCCCTTCGGTCAACCCACCCCGGCGGTTGGGTGCATGACCGGCTCGTGGGCATGGCTGGGCCGGAGCGGGGAGTCCCCTCCGGGGTTACGCATCGTCTGGAAATCGTCTGGACCGCCGATGAGGGGAAAGAGGGGGGGGCGCCGCGGCTCTTGCCCCCCCCTCTCCCGGATCGTCGCCCCACTGCCGCAAGGACAGTGGCGGCAGCGCCCCGGGCGCCGTTCGTGAAACAGCCCCGCCGAAGAGGGAATGCCTCAGGAAATGCCTCAGTCAACGCAGGGATGCTCGCGGTACGCTCGCGCTCCAGGGGGATGGAACGCCCGCGGCCGCGCGGGCAGTCGCGGGTTTGACTGAGGCGTTACCCGAAGAGCAGGCAAGGGCTTGAAAGCGGTTCGAGTCTGTGGTACCTTGCTTTGGAACGGACGCACGGCAGTAGTGTCGCGCGGGTGGCGCCGGATGAATGACAGGGGGGTGCACCTGACCCCGGAACCATGCAGAGGTGGAGCATCATGAAAGCGCGTGATCGGTTGCTGGCTCTTGTCGTGTGCGGTTCTCTGTTGGCGGCCGTGGCGAGTTGGGCCGAGGAGGACAACTACGCGGCGGGGATGACGGAGAAGGCGAGTCGTGGCCTGGTGAACGTGGCCACCGGTTGGTTTGAGTTGCCGCATCAGGTCGTCAAGGGCTACAACAAGGGGACCCCCTACGTCAAGGCCCCGGCGGGATCACGGTCCCTGGGCACGCTTCAGGGCTTTGGCCGGGGAATCGGTCACGCGGTGGGGCGGACGGCCTGGGGTGTCGTCGAACTGGCGACGTTCTGGGCTGTGAACCCGACGACGAACCGCGAACTGCTGTTCCTTCAGGATGGGAACTACAGCTGGGACGAGGGCGCCAGGAAGCCCTTCCTGTGTCCCTGCGCGGAAGATGGCGCGGAGCGCGTCGGCATGCGCCTGCAGCGTGGCGCGAGCAACACCTTCGGTTTCTTCCTGGAAGTGCCCGGCCAGGTTCGCAAGTACGACGAACTGGGCTGTGTCTGGCAGGGGATCCCCAAGGGGTTGTACTACGCAGTCTCGCGTCTGGTCAACGGGGCTCCCGACGTGGCCCTGTTCCTGCTGCCGAGCCCGGAGGACAACCTGATGGTGCCCTTCGAGGAAGTCTGGTCCTGGGACGCCTGGGAAGAACGCTACTACAGCAACGTGCCGTAAGCAGGGCATTGCTGAGAGGCTTGGCCGCGTTGCGGAGACCTCGGGTTGCGCCGGAACGTGGTCCCCGTGCGCGACGCGGGATGCGGCTCCGCGGAGCGTCGCCCTCCAGGGGAATGGAGCGCCTGCGTCCTCGCGGGCACTCTCGGCTCCGCGGAGCGTCGCCCTCCAGGGGAATGGAGCGCCCGCGGCCTCGCGGGCACTCTCGGCTCCGCGGA
>JAFGRS010000122.1 GCA_016935045.1 Lentisphaeria bacterium
CTCATCGCTGTCCAAAGGTCCATAGTCCATGGTCCATTGTCCATAGTCCTTATCGCGCAACGAGATCTGTAGCAGTTCCGAGACGTGTCGCGAGGGCGCGCTGGAGGCTGTACGCAGCCGCCTCGCCCCAGCGGCGCCAGGTCATGCAGGCCGCATGGGCCCTGCCCGCCTGCACCAGTTCCTGGCGCAGATACGGGGATTCGAGGAGTCGGCGGAACTGCAGCGCCAACGCCCTCGCGTCCCCGCGCGGAAACTGCAATCCCGCCTGGCCCGCGGCCTCGCGCAGGGCCGGGTGGTCGCTGTGGATCACCGCAGTGCCCGCGGCCATGCCTTCGAGTACCGGCATGCCGAAACCCTCCTCGATGGAAGGCATCACCAGGGCCACGGCATGCTGCAGCAGCGCCACAACGCGGTCGTCGTCCACGCGTCCCAGCCAGTGCACCCGACCCGGGCCCGGCCACGAGCGCAGCCGTGCCACCACGTCCCGGCACAGCCACGCCGCCCGACCGGCCAGCACCAGATCCGCGGCAGCGCAGGCCGGACCGGCCGCGTAGGCGTCCAGCAGGGTGCCGATGTCCTTCTTGGGCTCGATGTTGCCCACGAACAGGAAGTAGGGACGGTCCTCCGCCATGCCGGCAACCTGCGGCACGGGCAGAGGCGCGGCGAACCGGCGGGGATCCACCCCCAGGGGCGCCACCTCGATCCGGGTCCGGTCCATGCCGAAGAGCCGCTGGACCCGATCCGCCACATGCCGTGTCGATACCACGATGACGCCGGCGCCACGGATGCTCTCCGGCAGCAGCCAACGCATGTGCAGACGGTTCAGGGGCGCACACAACCCGGGCCGATCCAGCGCAATCACGTCGTGAACATTCAGCACATAGGGCAGCGGACAGCGCCGCGGAGCCGTGTAGGCCAGCGCGTGCAATACCTCCAGGCCGCGACGACGAAGCAGTCCCGGCAGGACCGCCTGCTGCCACAGGATACGCCCGGCGGCGAAGCCCGTCCACGCCGGCGGACGCAGCACCGAAGCGCCCTGGGGCGCAAGATCCGCCGCAAGCCCCTCGTCGGCACAGAGGAACAGACAGCCATCGAGGGCCCCCAGGGCAGCCGCCACCGCCCGCATCTCGGCCAGAACCGAGAACTGGACGCCGGCATAGGGGCGTCTCACCACGCTGCCATCGAATGCTGCCTTCATCGGGGCTCGATCCGGGGTCCCGGGATGCCATGCGCCGCGCCTGACGGGACGTTTCCCGACCCGCCCCGGGGATGGCGACGCGGGGTCGTCACCAGCAGTGCACGTTGCCGCCCAGGTCGCGCCCCGCGGCCAGGGCACTCTCGGCGGCGCTCCGTTCCAGACCGATCACCTGGATGCCGCGGTCCACGGTGTGGCGGAAGATGGTCTCCATCTCGTTCCAGTCCGGTTGGGACAGGTTGACGGCGTGGAGACCCCGCAGGGATGTCAGCGCTTCGATGAAATGATCGCCCCTGCCGCAGAAGTGCTCCGCGCCGCCGCCGAAGCAGTCCAGAAGCTCCTGGTTATAGGGCAGGATGAACTCCCGGAACATGCTGGGAGAGAGGTTCATGGCCGAGTCGTCCCGGAGCATGATGTGGCCGCCGTGCATCATGGACCAATGGTGGTCCACGTCCCCTGCCATGGGCGGCACGACCTGCTGCCAGCGGCGCATGAACCGGCGGTAGGTCTCCGTCACGCGCTCGAGCAGGCGATGCACGAGTTCGGTCCGGTCCACCAGTTCCACGAAGATGCCGCTGCCCCAGAGCAGTTCGCAGACATCCATGGGCCCCTGCAGGTCCGGATGGTAAATCCGCACGTAGCGCCGGAGGTTCGGGTACGCGGCAAAGAGGGATCGGTACCGTTCCCCCATTTCGAGGACCGCGGGCCCATAGCCTGCGCTGAGGTCGGGAACCTCCTGCTCGAGAAGGGCCTCGATGCCTGCCGTGCCCCCTTCGACCGGACGACTCGTCGGCAGCGTGTTGTAGCAGTCGTCCATGACGAACAGGTCCACGCCGAAGACACTCGGCAGAATGCTCGCTCCATAGTTGCAGCGTACATCCAACAGGGCGCCACTGCCTCTGGCCAGCGCCTGCGAACAAGCCCCGAGCTGCTGCAGAAGCATCCTGTCCGGGTCATCGAGGGCCTCGTTGACCCGCACCGCCGGCCAGGCAATCCCCGGGGGCGCCTGCCGGCGACGCCGCGGCGAGAATACGCCCCCGGAAAAACGCCCGGCGGTGAAGTCCTCCCACGCCGCGGTCAGGGCATCCTCCGTGGCGGGGTCGATGCGGCTCTCCAGGTCCTCCAGATAGGGCTCGATCACGGCTCGTTGCTCCACTTGCCTTGCCATGGGTCGCACAGACCCGGACCACGGCAAACCATGCAATATGGCGCCCCGGCGCCGACGACGCCAGCCCTCCCCCATGGCTTCGTTATGGGGTCAGCCGTCGCCGAGCGTCTCGTACGGACCCGATACGTCCGGCGGAGGACCGCCAACGCCAGGTGGCACGATGGGAAGACGGACGTTCCGCCTGCGCCTCCAGTGCGACTCCTGCTCATCGCATCTGCAGTCCGTGCTTCCGCGAGTGTGCCCGCGAGGCCGCGGGCGATCCAGGCAAAGAGATGTGGTCCGCGCTTCCGCGAGTGTGCCCGCGAAGCTGCCTCCGGAACCGGCAACCGGCAACCGCCGGAACCAGCATACCCTCTCCCATGGGGGCACGCCGGGAGACCGTTTTCCGGACAGCCCCGGCCTCCGCATGGCCGGAAGCGGCAGGTGTGTGATGGCCGACGTTCCGGTTGAGGGCCACCCAATGCAGGCTATAGTTGTGCCTTCGGCACGACACCCCGGGGCCGGCGGCCGCCGTTCGGCAACGGCACCGCGACCTGGGCGGGAGCAAGACATGGCCGGGAAGACACTGATCCACAAGATTCTCGACGCACACCGGGTGTCCGGGGAACTCGAACCCGGCGCCGAGATCAGGATTCGCATCGACCAGACCCTGTGTCAGGATGCGACGGGAACGATGGCCTTTCTCCAGCTCGAGGCCATGGGGGTCGATCGTGTCCGCACCGAGCTGTCCGTGCAGTATGTCGACCACAACATGAGCCAGTTCGGTCCGGAGAACCAGAACGACCATCTCTACCTGCAGAGTATCTGCCGGGCGAAGGGTGTGCTGTTCAGCCGTCCGGGCAACGGCATCTGCCATCAGGTGCACCTCGAGCGTTTCGGTGTTCCCGGCAAGACCCTTCTCGGGTCCGATTCCCACACGCCGACGAACGGGGGCATTGGGATGCTGGCCATCGGGGCCGGCGGCCTGGACGTTGCCGTGGCCATGGCGGGGGAGCCCTTTCGGATGACCTGTCCACGCGTGATCGGAATCCGTCTGCTCGGTCGTCTGCAGCCCTGGGTAGCCGCCAAGGACATCATCCTGAAGGTCCTGGGCATCCTGGGGTCGAAGGGGAATGTCGGCATCGCGGTGGAGTACGTCGGCCCCGGGGTCGCGTCCCTGAGCGTGCCCGAACGGTCCACCATCACGAACATGGGGGCCGAGCTGGGTGTGACCACGTCCGTCTTCCCGTCCGACGAGTCGACGCGTCGTTTTCTGGCTGCCCAGCGGCGCGAGGGTGCCTGGAGGCCCGTGGCTGCCGACGGGGACGCCGTCTATGACCGTGTCATCGAGATCGACCTCGATCATCTGGAACCCATGGTGGCCTGCCCCTCGAACCCCGCGAACGTGAAGGCGGTCCGGGAGGTCGCGGGCATCCCCGTCGCCCAGGTGGCCATCGGGTCCTGCACCAACAGCTCGTACAGGGACCTCTGCCTGGTCGCGGATGTGCTCGATGGGCGCCTGGTGGCCCCGGGGGTGTCTCTTGCCATCACGCCGGGCAGCCGGCAGGTGTTCGAGATGATCTGCCGGGACGGCCGTTTTGCCAACCTGGTCTCGGCCGGCGCGCGGATTCTGGAGTCCGGTTGCGGGCCCTGCATTGGGCAGGGGTTCAGTCCGGCCAGCGATTCGGTGTCGGTGCGCACGTTCAACCGCAATTTCGAGGGCCGCACGGGCACGGCGCGCGACCGCTGCTATCTGGTCAGTCCCGAGACGGCCGTGGCCACGGCCCTCACCGGCGTCCTCACCGATCCCCGCAGCCTGGGCATCGA
This sequence comes from Lentisphaeria bacterium, assembly GCA_016935045.1. Lineage (GTDB taxonomy): Bacteria > Verrucomicrobiota > Lentisphaeria > Oligosphaerales > JAFGRS01 > JAFGRS01. The sequence continues at coordinate 4,170 of JAFGRS010000122.1, forward strand.
GGTCCCGGCCTGGGAGATGCCCGCCTGCTTCCTCCTGGATGACCGCATGATCCTCCCGCCGGCCGCAAACGGTCAGGACGTCGAGATCGTACGCAAGGAGACCATCGGCACACCACCCCGCTGCACGCCCCTGCCGGACCCCCTCGACGGCGTGGTCCTCCTCAAGGCCGGGGATAGAATCACCACCGACCACATCATGCCCGCCGGACCCCACCTCAAATACCGCAGCAACATCCCCCGCTACGCCGAGGTCGTGTTCGAGTGTTTCAACGAGCCCGGAAAGGCCACCTTCGCCCAACGGGCCGCCGAGGTGCGGGACCGTGGTCGCAGCGGCGTCATCCTGGCCGGCGAGAGCTATGGGCAGGGCTCCTCGCGGGAGCATGCGGCGATCTGTCCGCTGTTCCTGGGGGTGCGTGCGGTGCTGGCCCTGGGGATCGAGCGCATCCACGCGGCGAACCTGGTCAATTTCGGCATCCTGCCCCTGCTTCTCAAGGCGCGTTCCGATTACGATTCCATCGAGGCGGGCGATGTCATCCAGATCCGGGCTCTGCGGGACTCCCTCCGGCCGGGGGCCGACATCGTCCTCTCGGTGGCGAAGCCCGGCGGCCGGGCAGTGGAGCTGACCGTGGCTCACGCCCTGTCCGCCGAGGACATTGGGACGCTGCTGCGGGGAGGACGCCTGGCCTGACCGTGCTGCCTTCGTGGCGCCGCCGTCAAGTCCGGGAAGGGATCGGGAAGCGGCTCAGCAGGAGCCCTTCGACTGGGCTCAGGGCCTTGAGCCCCTTCGACCCGGCTCAGGGCCTTCGGCAAGGGGTGTGCGAACGC
>JAFGRS010000776.1 GCA_016935045.1 Lentisphaeria bacterium
GCCCCTTCGGTGTGGGACGCACTCCCTCGCTGAACCTACCTACAGTCGAAGGTCAGCCGGCGAGGGGCTGCCTCCTCAACGTCACCCAGAGGAACGTGTAGTGCGCAGCGTCTTGAACGCGGCTGCGAACGTGTCCCAGCGACCGCCCGTGAGCCTGCTGGCCAGGTTGCTGTGCTGGATGAGTTGCAGGAACATGTGTGTGATCTGGGCAATTAAGGGAAAGAACTCACCGGCTCGCGCAAGGTGACCACCCATTCCTGCAGCGTTCCCGCCGGCATCGGTCGTCCTGCGCCGTGCCTGCGTCGGTTCCGCATACCGCCGAGGACCTGTCTGCGTGCGACGCACAGGCAGGCGGCGGGCTCCAGCGCATTTCCTCCGGGCGTTCCCACCTGCTCGCGCCCGGCGCTCAACACGGTAAGGCCTGGAGGTCGGTGTTGCCCCATGCCTTGGCGTTGCTGCCGTAGTTGTGCTTCAGCTTGAGCTCGCCGTTCTTCTGGACGTTGAACTGCTGTTCGATTTGCTCCCGCAGTCTGCCTCCTTTGTTGGCGCTGACCGCCACATTGGGGCGGTCTGGTCTGTGGTCGGAGAGCCAGGCCCACAGCCCGGTCTGACCGTCCGGTTTCGTCTCCTGACACTGAATCGCGTGCACGGTATGTCCTCCATGCTCCAGCAAGCTGTCAACGAACCCGCTGCGGCGTGTGTCGCAGTCCATCTGGTTGCGCGACCGACTTCCACCGGCGAGCATCACCGGGTATTCCCCACCCCGGAAAGACCGTTGTTGCGGAATACCCGCTATGACCGGCGTCAGGGGTGGCCCTGCTCGCCGGCCGCCATCTTCTGGCTGTGCCTGGATAGCTCCAACTCCAGGTGGACTCATAGCCGGGTCAACTCCCTGTACCTCCTGTAGGTCTGGATCTCGGTGCGCACCACGGGCTCGTAGTCGGGCCGCACATGGTCGCGGTGCAGCTTGCCGGTACGGCTGTAGGTGATCTGGAAGTAGCCGCTGCCGCGTGCGCGGCTTTGCTTGGAGAGGGAACCGGGCCGCATCCGGCCCAGTACAGCGAGTTCGGCCTTCACTGCCGGGCCCTGGCGAACCGCAGCGGCCGGGAGGACGCAGCGGGTTTGCCCATCCTGCTGCGTCAGGGCCGCATGGCCCAGCGTCTTAGGTTCCGGAGGAGGATTCGGCAACGGTCCGCAGCCAGTCCGCCTTCGGGTGGGGGGGCCGCGGCCCAGCGATCGAAGCTCGGCTCGAGCACGAGGTACTCCCCTTTGCCGTAGGCTGCCGCGAGGATGGCTGGACGTCCGGCGGTATCCCGGGCCAACACGTCCCAGGCAGGATCGGCATAGGCAATCGTATCGTAACAATTTGCACCAGTGATTGTTCCAATGTCATCGAAGAGAGGATGCTCGGGCACGGTGATCTCGCCGGCCTGACCGTCTTCGTCCTGAGCGACGAGATCCAGCGGCAACAGGCCGGGAGACCAGTCCCGGTCGTTGATCTGCAGCAGCACCAGACGCCCCCCCGCCCGGACGAAGCCGGCGAGGCGCTCCGCGGCCTGCGGGAACTGCAGTGTCTCCGACCCGAGGACGTCCGACCCGACCACAATGGCCCGGTACCCGTCCAGGTCCGCGGCAGAGGCGTCCTCGATGGCCGTGACGTCACCAGCGCAGGCGCGGAGAGCCTGCAGCGAAAAATGGTCCTCCGGTCCCAGGAATCCCAATTCCGTACCCACCCTGCCCGGGGGGGGCGGACGCGCGAAGGCGACGGTCATGGTCTGGGGCATGCCCTCCCCGACGGTCAGTGTCCACGGCGCCGGTTCCGTGCCCACAGTCGCAGCCACCTCGAGGCGCATTTCCGGGCTGGCGGAGATCCCCGGCGGGGCCGTCCAGGCGAGGCGATCGGGGCGGAGCAGGACGCCGTCCAGGACATGGGGGAGGTGCAGAGCGCAGGGCATTCCCTCGTCACGGGGATTGTGTACGATCACCCGGAGACTTCCCTGGCCGGCAGCATCCAGGAAGACGCGGCGACGCAGATGGACGATGGGCGGAGGCGGGGGCAGCGGCAAGGTCGTCACGCCCCAGCGTTTCACGTAGTAGAGGGCATGCGGCAGATGGCGGAAGTGACCGGCGAAGTCCTTCCCGGAAGAAAGGCCGCTGCCGGTTGTCCGGCCCAAGGGAACCGGGAGGGTCCGGAGCAGGAAATCCCGGTACTTCGTGTTCTTGGTCAGTTCGTACGCATAGGCGATCGCGTCCGTCACCAGGGTGGTGTACCAGCCGCTGTCGGCGTATTTCGGGCAACCGGTCTTGTAGCGGAAGCCCTGTTTGGACTCGTTCCAGGAGACATCGATCAGCCAGTCGGCGCCCCGCACAATGCTGTTGCGCACCCGTTCGTCGGCCTCCACCCGGTCGAACATCACCAGTCCGTGCAGCAGGACCCCTGCCGCGAAGGCCTTGCCCCCGATGTGGGGTGCGTCCGGGCAATCGCATTCCGGTTTGCCCTGGGGCATGCGCCAGCCTCCGGTCTCGGGGTCCTGCTTTTCGAAGACCTTTTCGAGGTAGATGCGGGCCGCGTTGAGGGGATAGGGATTTCGGGTCGATTCGTAGGCCGAGAGGGCATTGTACAGGGCCCAGCCGCAGGATCGTTCGATGCCGAAACTCCAGTTTGGTGTATAGGTCTCCGCCTGGTTCCAACAGACTTCCCGGGCCACTTCTAGGGTGCGCAGGTCCCCGGTCAGAAACCCGTAGAGGAAATTGCCGCCCTGGAAGGTGTGCCCTCCGGACGTGTCCCGGGCCCCGGCGATGAACCCCTTCATCGAGTAGACACGGTTCTGGATGCGGGGATCCTCGGGGCTGAAGAACCCCCCGACGTGACCCACGGAGTGTGCATAGACCCGTTCTCGGAAGGGCTCGGTCCAAGGGTAATGCACCACATCGATGGTGGTGTTGTGGCGGGCCATCTGGTCGCCTCGCCACAGGCTTTCCAGGCTGCCGGTCTGGGCAAAATGAAGGGCCAGGACATAGGCGAGGTCGTATTCCGAGTTGCCCCAGTTCCAGGCCCGTTCTCCCCACCAGTCCCCGTAGTTCATCCAGCCATACTCGCCCCGCTGGCGGCGCCCCTTCTCGAGATTGGCAAAGGAGTTGCGGAATGCCTCGTGGAAACGCGGGAATTCCTCCTCCCGCCAGGGGTCGATGTTCCAGAAAGCGCCGGAGGCACAGAGGGTCTCGGGTTCGGCCTGGGCGAAGAGGGGATTCTGGAAGTGCGCGGCGGGGGACGGCGATCCAGGCAGGCCGTCCGAAGAGACCTCCACCAGGATGTCGGCAGTCCATTCGAGGCCGCGATGGACCATGTACTTGCCGTCCCGGAAGGCGTAGTACTTCATGATCTGTTCCCGGTCCGTCCGATCCGCTTCGCCGCTATACTGCCCCGGAGGGAGGACCGGTAGAAGCTGCAGCACGCCCCCCCGGGCGTCCACGAGGAGCCCCTTCGGATAGGTCTGCCAGAAATCTCGCACCATGACGCGGAGCGTGCCCTCGGGGCGCCGCAGGGTCAGCAGGCCGGAGGACCGTTCGCCGGTCTGGCTGCTCGTCCCCACGCGATAGACAAAACGGTTGTCGTAGTCCTGCAGCAGCTCCAGGGATCCGTGCTGCGCGACGGGCACGGGACCCTCCTCGTCGATGGCCGCGCCGAGGGGGCCTTCTCCCGCCATGGGCAATCGGATGGCTGCTTCGCTCAGTTCCGTGAAGGGTTCCGAGACGCGGTTGTTCCCGATCGTCCACTGCAGCCGCAGCAACCCGAGTCCCCGCCAGGCACTGAGGCGCCCGCGGTAGCGGAACAGCTTCTGGCCTGTGTCCGACTCGAACGTCCCCTCCAGCCGCAGGGTAGCCCGGATGGGACCGTTCGTCTCGACCCGCACCAGGTCGGGAGGCGCAGCCCGGTACCGCTGCCCCCCCGCATCCGTGATCCAGGCATGCCCGGCTCCATCCGCCCCGATCACGCCTTCCTCGGCGGCAATGACCCCATCGCCGTTCCCATCCGCGCAAACACCCGCGAGGAGGTCGGCGGCTGCCATGCCCGCAGGGACCCGCAACACGCCTGTGTCGAGGACCCAGCTGGCGTCCGCGCCGCGCGCCACACTGGGCAGGGGCTCGCCTGTGCCCAGCCCCGGACCGGTCACCAACCAGTATGTGGTCGCAGCCCCCGCCCGGGTCGCGGCGACGAAGTCCACCAGCAACCAGCGCGCGCTGCCGTCGCCCCAGACCGACATCACCTCGAACTGGGCCGGTACAGGGCGGCCCTCGGCATCCCGCAGCACCACATCCGTGGCGCCGGCCAGCTCGCCGCGGGCAAAGGGGATGCCCGAGGTGACCGGCCAGGCAGCCCGACCGACCGCGCAGGGCTCGCGGACCTCGAGCCGGTAGCGTCCGGCCCGGGTCGGGCCCGGCGCAGGCCGATCCCCGGCACGAAATTCCAGGGGGCGCGACCGGAATGCCACCTCCCCATCGGTCAGGACGCGGACCTCTGCGCTGTAGACGGCGCCGGGTTCCAGGCCCTGCAGGACGACGGCGTGATTGCGCCGGCCTACGGCCGTGTCGGTGAAAGTCATCTCCCGGCCGTCCGGAGTGCGGCAGCAGACGCTGCCCGTGGGGACCGGTCGGTCGCTGATCCAGGAGAGCTGGGTGGCGCCATCGGGGAGGGTGAAGGCGGTCAGGTGCGAAAAGGAGGGCGGTCGCACTTCCTCGAAACGGAGGTAGTCGTAGTAACACCAGCCGAGGCCACCGGGATTGACGTACCGGTCGTCTACCCAGAGATCGAAGACTCCGTCCGGGATGCGCCGGATGCCAAGATCCAGCTCTCCGGCCGGAGCGTAGCGTGTCCACGTCCTGCCATCGAAGGACAGTGCGATGGGCCGGGCCGGACCGTTCATCCACACCTGGTACAGGCCCGGGACGATGCCGGTGATGTGGGTGTGCAACGGCGGAGCCCCTTCCTCCGGCGTCGCCCGGTCGGCGACGATATGGGGGGATTGCAGGGACTGCCCGCCGGAGCGTTTCCGGGCCACGTCCTGCTCCTGGGTCCAGAGGCACCATTTGTCCGGGGGATGCTGGTCTTTGACCCAGGCATCGACGGGCGTGCTCCACTCCTCCGCCTCGAAGACCTGGCCCTTGAGGGTGGAGCGCTTGTCCTGGGCCGAGAGGCCGCAGACCAGGACCCATGTCAGGAGCCACACCCTCTGCCCCACGCCGGGACCGGAATGCCGCATGCCTACCATTCTCTGCCTCCAAACGCCATGGGACGACTCGACAACGGCCAAGTCAGGGCCCGTCCTTCGCTGCCGGCCTTCGGGCACGCACCAGGACCACGTTGTCAAGGTAGACGCGGCCGGTGGCGCGGTGCAACTGCAGGGAGAGCAGAAGGGGAGTTTCGTCTTCGTGCAGTTCGATCACGAGATCGCGGCGTTGCCAGGGCATGTTCCGCGACGTCAGGATGCTCTCGGCCTGACCTGCGTTTCGGGCCGTGCGCACGTAGCTGTTGAAGCTGCCCATCGTTCCCCGGGGTTCGAGATTCTCGGTACGTATATCATAGCTCAGGCAGTACGCGCCCCCTGCCCCGAGCCCAACCAATGGGTGGGTCCACTTGATGACCCGTTCCTGCATCGCCTCTCCGTCGTCGGCACGCAGCACCATGCACCAGGTGCCATCCGGGCCGGCCTGCAGACGCTGGAGGGATTCCTTCGGCAACGCCTCGCCCCCGTTGGATCCCAGCGTCCAGGGGGTGAGGTCCTCCCTCTCGAATCCGCCGTTCTGCACGAGGTTGGGGGAGTCGGCCCGGAAGCGGGGATCCAGGTACAGCACTGCGGCCGACTCGACCTCGTAGTTTGCCCCCCCCGTTCGCACCGCGGCAAACCAGGGTCCACCGTCGGCGCCGTTGCGGCGGGTACCCACGTTGGCCAACAGATGGTCCAGCTTGGATTGCTCCACCCCCATGGCGGCAAAGGGAATGCGGAACTCGCAGGCCCAGGTGCCGTCCCCGGAGACCCGGGCCGCAAAGACGACCCCCGCGGCGAGACGCGCGGCTTCGGGCTCGGAGGCCCCGGCGACGCTCACGCTCTCGAACGTGCCCGAAGGGTAACCATGGAGGACGAAGACCGGTCCCCGACGCCCTGCCTGTACCGGGCAGACGTCCACTTCGACGCCGTCACTGCCGTCGGGCCCCCATGTGCCCCCTTCCCCGAGCAACTCGCCCCCGGGCGCCGTGATGCGCACGGCCACGTACAGGGCCTCGGCATCGAACTGCAGGCAGGCTTCCCCGGCAGCGGCTCCCCGTGCCGCTGCTTCGGCATGGAGGCTGCCCAACCGCAGCGTCCGCCCGGGTTCCCACGCCGGCGCCCATTCGCCGGCGGCCATGGCGCCGTCCATCTGCACGGCGCGGTCGATCCACCAGGCACGAAACGCCGGAAGCATGTCCGTCGGGCGCTGGTATGCCTTCGCGTAGTGAAAGGAGGGCGCCGCGTCCGGGGTACAGCTCAGATCGGGCTTCGGAAAGGACAGCCGTGCCTCACTCCCCGCCGCGATCCCGGCAGTCTCCTGCAACAGCGCTTCGCCCCAGTCGCTCACACGGAAGACAAGCGGGCCTGCCGGCACCCCCTCCGCCGACAGCGCCTGCGGCAGCATCCAGTCGGCGGGACCGAAAGGCAGCTCCCGGAGCCTCCCACCCCACCGAACCGAGAGCACTGTGGCCCGCGATACGGGCAGGTTCAGCGCCACCTGCAGCCCCCCGGCGCCGCGGGTGACGCAGACACCGTTCCGGTGCCCGGGCAACCAGTGCTCGCCGCCGAACTCATAGGCGCCGATGTCCGGAGAACGGCCGACGAAGGGCGCCGTCACCCCTTCCACCGCCCGACCCGCATCCACGAGGGGGGAATCCGCGCGAGGCCGGAAGTCGAGATGCTCAGGGTCCACCAGGGCGGGCGCGGAGCCACGGTAGTTGTGCGAATGGTCCCCCGGAATCCCGGGGTCAACCGCACGCCGGGTAGAGACGATCGCGGCGGCGCAGTTGTTCACCAGCAGGCTGTCCTCGTTCTGGCGCTCGTAGGCCGGGACGTGTTCCTGCCACCATTTGTCCGGTTCCCGCCCGGAGTTGAAGTGGATGTCGCAGGCGCCGTTCCAGAGGCAGGTGTTGTTGTAGACCTGGTTGAGACCTCCCTTCGCCACGATGCCGTCGTTGGCACAGTTCCAGACCACGTTGTGGTGCACCCGCATCCCGCGTGTCTTGTCGTCCCCGCGTATGCCGAGGGAATGCGCGGGAGAGAGGCTGTCATGGACCCAGTTGTAGCGGAACTCGCTGCCGGTGGCGGCGGGCATGGAGGTGTAGATCAGGCTGATGTCCTTGCTGATCATGCCGCCGTGATGGATATGGCAGTACTCCACCACGCCGTGCCGGTTGTTGCCGCTTTGCACGATGGTGTTGCCCACGTTGTACACGGTGCAGAAGCGGGCCGTGTTCTCCGACCGCTCCTCCTGGCCCAGGCCGCTCAAGGCAATTCCCGTGTGGCGGAGGGTACCGGTCCAGTTCACGTCATGGATGAGGCAGTTCTCGACCACGTTCCGCAGGCCGGAAACGCGGATGCCCCAGTTGCCGCTGTAGGCCAGGCTGCACCCTCGCACCCGGTTGTCCGTGCCGCTGATGCGGGTCCCGTGGGCCAGGCGGGGCGGCTCCTCGGCGTCCGGGATCCCCCGTTCGTAGGAGGGAAACAGCAGGTGACAGGACTCGACCACACAGTGCTCGATCTGCTGCAGGTCGAAGCAACATGCGAAGAAATGAAAGCCACTCAGCACCACGTGCCGGAGGCCGTTGCCGGCAAACCCCTCGTGCCGCTGCTTCACGCCCACTTCGCGCAACCCCGGATCACGACCGTCAAGGGTCCACAGGTAAAGCCGGCCATCCACGTGCTGGAACCACTCCCCCGGCGCGTCCAGCGCCTCGAGGCGCCCGCAGAGATAGTAGAAGTCGTCGCTCCACCAACCCTTGCGTTCCGAGTGGAATGGGTTCATGGCAATGCGGTACTCGAACGTCTCGCCGCCGGTACGATGGTTCAGGACCGGCCGCGACCAGGTCCAGAACTGGTGCGCGACGTTCAGAATGGCGAGGGCGCCCGTCCAGTCGATTCCGGTGGCCGCGAGCTCCGGGTCGTGCACAAACTGGTATGCGCTGCCCGGCCCCGTCGTGGCCCAGCCCTCGCGGCTGAACTGACGCTCGAAGGCCGTGTTCGGCCAGCGTGCCTCCAGGATCATCTCCCGGTCCACGAAGAGCTGCTCAACGGCGAGAGGGCAGCGCGTGCGGTAGATGCTGCCCCGGTATGCCTCCCAGGGCCCCACCACTGCTTCGGTCCCGTCCAGGATCACCAGTTCCCCCGGATACGCCCGGATCCGGATGGGACGCCCCTCCTCGCCGCTGCAGCTCAGTACGACCCGCTCGCGGTAGGTGCCGGCCCGAACCGTGCACGTGTCTCCAGGACGCAGGTCAGATACCCCGCGCTGAATCGTGCGGAAGGGCGCCGTGAGGGTGCCCTGCCCTCGATCGTCTCCATCCGGGGCCACAAAGACGTCAGCACTCAGCCCCGCTGCCAACAGGAGTGCAATGCATGTACACATACGAACTCGATGCATGCTGTCTACCCCTACATTGATGGTCCGGCTGCGTCCTGGACAACACCCGTGCCAGGGACCGCCGGTGGCACCCTGCCAACGACAGGCCCACAGAAACCTCGATCCACGCCGACCCCGCTACACAGTAGCGCCGGCGGACACGGCGTGCAATTTCCCCCCCCCTGTCCGGCCAGGGCTGCTCCAGGAGCCGGCCCCTGGGTTCCCGGCGCCACTGCCCTTGCGGCAGTGAGGCGACGATCGAAGGAAAGGACTCAAGAGCCAGCGCCGGTACGTCCGCCCCCTGTCCCCTCCTCGCCGGTGTCCCCTCGCCGGTGCCTGTCCCCTCGCCGGTGCCTGCCCGGCCCGACCGGTGCCTGTCCCCTCGCCGGTGCCTGTCCCCTCGCCGCCCGCCCGGCCGCCGGTGCCTGTCCCCTCGCCGCCCGCCCGGCCGCCGGTGCCTGTCCCCTGGCCGTCCCCTGCCCGGCCGGCGGTGCCTGTCCCCTGGCCGCCCCCACGCGGGGACTCGCCGTGCCCCGCTGCCGCAACCAAAAACAACAGAGCAGCCCTCCGGGGATATGCAGACACCATATCCGTCGGGGCTGCTCCGCGGTTAGGCGGACTTGGCGTCCGGCCGGGGATGGGCTATGGTGGAGTCGCTTTGAGGCACGAGGTGGCTGTTCAGCGACGCAGGAGGAAACCCGATATGTCCGGGAACGTACGTCTGGCTCTGGTCGGGTGCGGGGGCATTTCGCGTGCTCACGCGAAGGGGTACCGTGATCTGTTCGAGCGCGGTTGCCGCGAGTTTATCGTCACGGCCTGTTGCGACGTCGTGCGGGAGAATGCGGAGGAACGGGCGGCGGAGATTGCCTCGTTCCAGGGCAGCGAGCCCCGGGTGTTGACCCGAGTCGAGGACCTGGCGGCCGCGGGATGTGCCGATGCGGCGGACATCTGCGTGCCGCACTATGCGCACCACACCGTGGCCACGTGCCTGCTGGATGCGGGTCTGCACGTGATGGTGGAGAAGCCGGTCGGCATCACCATCCGGGCCACGAGGGCGATTCTGCGCGCGGCCCGGCGCAATCGGCGCCTTGTCGCCACGGCCGAACAGGTGCGGCGCGGACCTGCGGCGCGGGCCTGTCGCTGGGCCATACGGGAGCGTCGGCTGATCGGGGACATGCGCACGGCGGTGGTCCAGGCTGTAGAAGACGCGGAGTTCGACTTCACCCGTCCTGCGTTCAAGTGGCGGGGGGTCAGGAACCTGGTTGGTGGCGGTATGATCATGGACAGCGGTGCGCACTTTGCCGACATGGTCCAGCATCTCTTCGGCGAGGTGGAGGATGTGTACTGCACCATGCGCACACAGCGTGCACCGTTGATCGTGGACGCCCCCGTGGTGGGCACGACGTGTGTGGATGTCGAGGATACATGGCACGCGGTAATCCGTTTCCGCAGCGGCGTCGTGGTCACATGGACCTACTCCCGCTCCTCTCCCGGGCAGGCCTTGCGCACAGCCCTGTACTACGGCAGCGAGGGGAGTCTGCGGGACCTCGGTTTCCCCTTCCATTGCTTTCAGGGCGGAGCCGAGGCGAAGCTGGCCGACGGCCGTGTGGTTACCTCGCAGGAGATGGTCGACGAGTATCTGGCGACGCTGAGTGCGGCCGAACGGGAGGGACTGTTCCCCTATGGTTGCAGGCTGGACTTCGGCATCGAGGTATGGGATTTCGTCAATGCGGTCCGTACGGGGCGGGCACCGGAGATGGATGGTGAGGCGGGGCTTCGCGCGAAGGCGCTCTGCGAAGCCTGTTTCGAGTCTGCGACGCTGGGGCGTCCGGTGTCCTATCGCAGCGTTCTCTCCGGCCGGATTCGGACCTTCCAGGCTCCCATCGACACCTTCTGGGGGCTGTGAGGGGCGCGCCGTGCGCGGGTGTGCCGCGTCGGGTTCAGCCGTGGGGCTGCATGCCGAGATCGATGTGGGCGAAGATGTTGATGCCGGCGTCGCCGAGCACCTTGACGGCCTTGTCGGGGGCGTCAAAGCGGAAGATCAGGGCCGCCTTCTGGGACCGCGGTTCGGCGAAAGCATACATGTACTCGACGTTCACCCCGCTGCCTTCCAGGGTGGCAAGGATGCGGTACAGGCCGCCAGGTCTGTTGTCCACTTCGACGGCCGTCACGTCGTTGAGCATCGAAACCACGTTCTGTTTTTTGAGAACGGTATCGGCGCGGGCCGGGTCATCGACGATGATGCGGAGGATGCCGAAGTCGCTGGTATCCGCCAGGGACAGGGCCAGGATGTTGATCCCCGCGTCGCTCAACACCCGGGTGACGTGAGCCAGGCGCCCGGCGCGGTTCTCGAGGAACACCGAAAGCTGCTTGATCTTCATCGCATCGCCTCCTGCCTGAGCGTGATGCGCTCGCGGACCGACCGAAGGCTGGTCCGGGCCGCACCGTCGCCCGTTGCCGCTTCACCCTTTGTCCCGCAGATCCAGGACCCGTTTCGCCTTGCCCATGCTGCGCTCGATGCTGCCCGGCTCCACCAGCGTGATCCTGGCGGACAGGCCGTACAGGGACTTGACCCGTTCCCGCAACGTGGCGCGCAAGGCCTCCAGACCCCGGATCTCGTCCGAGAACACCCCCGCGTTGACTTCCACGCGGATTTCCAGGTCATCCAGCGCTCCCGTCCGGGTCAGAACGATGAGGTAGTGAGGCTCTGTGCCCTCCGCTTCGAGGAGAAGGGACTCGATCTGGGAGGGATAGAGGTTGATGCCGCGGACGATGAGCATGTCGTCCGACCGATGGGAGACCCGAGCCATGCGCGCCACGGTACGGCCGCAGGCGCACTTGGCGGACGTCAGCGAGCTGATGTCGCGCGTGCGGTACCGGATCAACGGCAGGGCCTGCTTCGTGATCATGGTGAACACCAGTTCCCCCTCCGTCCCTTCCGGGAGGACCTCGCCGGTCTCGGGGTCAATGATCTCGGGGTAGAAATGGTCCTCGAAGACGTGCAGTCCCGCCTTGGCGGGGCACTCGCTGGCGACACCGGGGCCGATGACTTCGCTCAAGCCATAGATGTCGAAAGCCGAAATCCCCGTCAGCGCCTCGATCCGGAGGCGCATTTCGTCGGACCAGGGTTCGGCCCCGAAGACCCCGTACTTGACCTTGGTCTGGGAGATGGGCGTCCCGGCTGCCGCGGCCTGTTCGGCCAGGTGGAGGAAGTAGGACGGAGTGCAGCAGATGGCGGTGACCCCGAAGTCGCGCATGACGAGGAGCTGCTTCTCCGTATTGCCGCCGCTCATGGGGATGACCGTGCATCCCAGGCGTTCGAGGCCATAGTGGGCCCCGAGTCCGCCGGTGAAGAGCCCATAGCCGTAGGCGTTCTGCACGACGTCACCGGGCCCGATGCCGATGCACTGGAAGGTGCGCGCCATCACTTCGGACCAGATGCGGACATCCTCCTGCGTATAGCCCACGACCGTCGGTTTGCCGGTAGTGCCGCTGGAAGCATGAATCCGCACCACGTCGCTCAGTTCGGTGGCAAAGAGCCCGAACGGGTAGTGGTCGCGCAGGTCGTCCTTCATGGTAAAAGGGAACTTGGCCAGGTCTTCCAGGCAGGTCAGATCCCCAGGCTTGACCCCCGCGGCATCGAAGCTCCGGCGGTAGAAGGGCACGCGGGTATAGACTCGTTCGAGCGTTTCGCGCAGGCGCTCAAACTGAATCTGCATCAGGCTGCCCCGGTCCAGAAAATCCTTCAGGAACAGGTCCTCACGCATCGATGGCCTCCTCTTGCCTGCTGCGGGCGACCGCAAAGCCACACAGGCGATGGACGTCCCCCCCAGTATGCGGGGCGCGGGCAACCCGCGAGGGTCCCCCGGGGACACCCAGCCGAACCGTGGAGGTATTGTAGCGGCATGCGTGGCGGTGTCAACCGGCGGGGGGGCGATGCGCGGCCCTCCCCACAGGGGACAGGCACCGATCCTAACCGGCGGGGTGGCGATGCAGCGGCCCTCCCCACAGGGGACAGGCACCGATCCTACCCTGCGCTCCAGGAGGCCTGGCGAACGGAGGCCGCCGCCTCCGGCGTGACACGTCGGCGCCGGCGTCCTGCCTGCCGAAGCCCGGCGCAGGCAGGTTTCCGCCGTGGGCCAACCGCTTCCGCGGCTGGATCTCGTGTCTTCCGCGGCGGGTCATCCAGGTTCGTGCGTCGCGTCGTTGACGCGCCAGTAGTGATACGCCGGGGTTTCGTAGGGGTGTGCGGCCCGCAGTGCCGCCAGCACCGTGTTCAGCACGGCCTCCTCGCAGACGACCTCGATCCTGGTCTCCGCCACGGTCTCGGTCTCCCCCACCTTCCCGACAAAGGCCCGACTTCCCGGGAGGGGGCGGAACTGGCCCTGCCCGGGGCTCTGCCAGCAACAGCGGTCATACCGCCCCAGGCGTCCCGCCCCCGCCGCGAAGAGGGCCTCCTTGAGGGCCTCGGCGTGGGTGTCGGGAACGTAGACGCAGAGCACGTAGAGTACGGTCGTCGCGGACGCCACCGTAGCACCTCCCCGGGGGCTCACCCGTTTGCGCCTTGCCAGGCCGCGATGACCCTGTCGAAGAGAGCGTCGATCTCCGGATTGACCGCCTGGCGGGAAGGATCGGCACGGAACCAGGCCAGCGCGCGCCGAATGCCTTCGCGGAAGGGGATCCGACACTCGAAATCGGGCACCACGCGCCGGATCTTGGCGCAGTCGAAGACGCCGTGATGGGCCTTGTCTCCCTTGAGCTTGTCGTGCATCACGGGCGCGGCGGCGCAGATCGCGTCCGTCGGGATGTGCACGATGTTGGGCTCTTCCACGCCGAGGGCACGGCTGGTCTCGGCCAGGATCCGGTTCCAGGTCAACACCTGGTCGGAGGTGATCTGAAACGCTTCACCGAGGGCCGCCGGGTTCCCAACCAGACCCGCCAGGCCCAGCGCGAAGTCCTCCGTCGCGGTCAGCGTCCACAGGCCCTGCCCGTCGTCGTGAATGAACACCGGACGCCCCTGTTCGAGACGCGCCGCCACCGTGTAGCCGACACTGGTCACCGGGTTCGGAATCCAGCGGCAGGAGTAGGTATGCGAGGGACGCACGATGGTCACGGGCACCCCCCCCGAACCGTGCCGAGCCAGCAGGTAGGCTTCGCAGGCTTCCTTGGCCCGACCGTAGGCGCTGAAACGGTTGCCGAGGGGTGCGGCTTCCGTCACCGGCAACACCGCCGGCGGCTTGGCATAGACAACGGTGGTGCTGATGAAAACGTATTGCCCCGTGCGGCCCCGAAGGACCTGCGCAGCCGCCTCGACATCGGACACCTGGTAGCCGACGAAATCGATGACCGCATCGAAGGTGCGTCCGCCCAGGGCTGCCGCCAGGGCGCGCGGATCCCGCCGGTCGGCGGTCAGGGCTTCGTATTGCGGCGGGACCGGGTTGTGGCCCCGCGTCAGCACCGCCACGCGGTGTCCACGGTCGTGCAGGCAGGCCGCGCAGTCCGTGGAGATGTTCCCCGTCCCGCCAAGGAACAGAATGGTCACCGTTCGTCTCCGTCACGGGCGGCCGGGATGTTCCTGCCGTCCCCCTCGATGGTGGGGCAGGCCTCGCGGAAATTGCAGCGCCGACAGGCGGCCTCGTTCTCGCAGAAGGGAAAAGAGTCTTCCTCCGCGACGTTGGCTTCCACGTCCCGCAGCAGCTGCCGCATGGCTGCCGCACTGCTGAGCACAAGGTCCTTCGTCTGCACCAGGACCTCGGGGGAGGTGGAACACGGACTTACGCGCCCGTCCTCTCCCAGGAAGACCCCGTAGGTCCGCACCTGTTCGAGGGGCACGAACCAGGCCGACGCGGCATACAGCGCGTAACACGCCATCTGGACGGACAGGGATTCGCGGCGCTCACTTCCCGTCTTCCAGTCCACGATCCGCAGGGTTCCGGAGGGATCGGTGTAGGCGAAGTCGATGGCGCACCAGACCTTGAGCCCTTCCAGGTCGAAGGAGTCCAGGCTGTCCACCGGTTTCCAGTCCAGGTAGGGAACGGCCAGGATCTCCCGCAGCACCGCGCTCTCGGCGAAGGCCGCGAGGCAGTCGTAGACCCGTTTCCGGGTGCGATCCGTCATCTCAGCGGGGAGGGACGTGCCGTTGCCGTAGTACAGCTCGAAGAGGTTGGTCTTCTTGGGGCGGGCCAGCCATTCCCGGTTGACGGACTCGATCCAGCCGGAGCGCAGGCGCGTCCGTGCCCGGGCCTGCAACTCCCCCGCCGTCGGCGGCTGCCCCGTGCGGGTGTAGCGGTTCAGGGCTTCGGCAATGGTATCGTGCACCACGCTCCCCGCCCACATGGCCAGACTCTTGATGTTCTTCAGCCGGTACAGCAGGCGCGTCCGCTCCGGGGCCTCCGCTTCCCAGCCCCCCCAGGCGCCGTAGTACGTGTAGTAATACGCCCTGCGGCACTCGCGGAACACGTGGTCCCGGGAAACGGACCAACTGAACTCATTGGCCAATCTGGCCATCTTCGCGGCCCCCTTTCTCCTCCTGGCGCCGACGCCGGAAAAACTCCTGCAACAGAGCCTGACAGGCGGCACTCAGCACCCCGCCCGTGACCTCGACACGATGCAGCATGCCGGGAAAGTCCGTGATCTGCAGAGCGCTGCCGGCCGCCCCCATGCGCGGGTCGGGACAACCGTAGACCAGACGCCCAAGGCGCGCGTTGACCATGGCTCCCGCGCACATCGCGCAGGGCTCTTTCGTCACCACCAGGGTGCACTCGGTCAGGCGCCAGTCCCCCACCGCCGCCGAGGCCTGGGTCAGGGCAATCATCTCCGCGTGAGCCGTCGCGTCCCGCAGCATCTCCACCTGATTGCGGGCCCGGGCCACGATGCGGTCCCCGTGCCGAACCACCGCGCCCACGGGGACCTCGCCGGCGGCTTCCGCCTCTTCGGCAAGCCGCAACGCCAGACGCATGCAGCCTTCGTCCGTAAGTTCCGGGCGGATCACAGACTCTCTCCCGCCGCCTCAGGACTCCGAGAGCGCTTCCAGAAACCGCCGCGCCCGATCCGGTTCCCCGTCCACCGCGATGCGCGCCACCCGACGCAACACATCGAGTCTCGCGTCGGCGCAGCCCCCGGCCCGGTCCATGCGGTCGAAGGCCGCCGCAACCTCGAGCAGGTGGTGCCGCATGTCGTGGTAATACATTTCCAGAAGGGCATCCCCGGTCTTGGGCAAGGGCAGTGTCATGGCAATAGGTCCCAACCTCTGCGGTACGCCTCACGGCCAGCCGCCGGGAACCGTGCTGCCGCACCCGACGGCCGTAGGGGCCCACTATACTGCCCTACGCAGCTTCCTCCACTCGCGCCCATGGCCGGAAAACACCCCCAAGATGGCGCCGCTCCGGGTCCGTTTTCCGGACATCGGAGGCCGTTCCCGTGGCCGGAAAACACCCCCGGGAGGCCGCCGGCCGGGTCCGTTTTCCGGACGCGGCGCCGGAGAGCAGATACCGCGAACCCTCCTTGCGTCGGGCAGCGCGGGCTCCAGGGCGTTTCCCGAGCCTTGACGGGAGCGGGTCCTCCGCCGTGCTCCGGCATACCGCGAACCCTCCTTGCGTCGGGCAGCGCGGGCTCCAGGGCCGACAGCCGGACCTCGTTGGGGGACGAGGCGGGCAGCGCGGGCGTAATGCCTCAGTGAAACTCGCGAGTGGCTCGGGGCGCGGCTCAGCAGGAGCTTCGCCCTCCAGGGGATGCGGCTCAGCAGGAGCTTCGCCCTCCAGGGGATGCGGC
>JAFGRS010000777.1 GCA_016935045.1 Lentisphaeria bacterium
ATGGGAACGGACCCCTCGTTCCAGTCACTCCTCGGGGATGGGGTCCTGCCGGTCGGGCAGAATTCCACGGGGGGCGTCACCGGTTCCACGATCGACGTCAACAACGCCGTCGTGGAACAGGGCGCCAACGCCGGGACTCCCATTCCGGAGGACATTCTGATCCACACCTTGGGCAATAGCGTCATCGGGCGGCAGGATTTCCCGAAATGGACGCGATGGTACCAGGAGGATGGCAATACGCAGGTGTTCCGCCTCTTCGAGGGCGAGCACAATGTGCGCAATTCCCGACCGGACGCCGCGCGCGTGGAGGCCTTCAGCCGGCTGCAGTGGCAGAGCGGCGCGTGGCACGAGTGGGTGGGTACCTACACGATCGTGAAACCCCATGGCTGCTCGATCTTCCAGGCCAAGAACAACCGAAACGACTGGTCGGTCATGATCAACCTGACGAACGACGGCGACATTGTGCTGAACCATCGCAGGCACCAGGAGGACAAGGTCATCGCCAGGAACATGACGGGAAAGAGCTTCGATCTGAAGGTCAGGGACAATGGTCACGACTACGAAGTGTACCTGAACGGCGAGAAGGTGGGAGCGGGGTATTACAGCCGGCCGGAGGGACATACCGCTTTCCGGTGGGGCATGTATGACGGCACGATCAAGCACGACGCGATGATCTTCGTCACGGGCGCCAGGTTCCAGTAGGTCGGCGACCGTCTTCCGTCGGCCCGGATGCCTTGGCCGGCCGCAAGGGCGGCGCAGCCTCGGGCCATCCCGCTCCGGCGAGAGATGGGAGGGTACGAGCGCCCACGCAGCGGAGTGGCGCCGGCGCAGTGGAGATGCGCTCGGCATCGAGCGCGCGGTGACGGGTCTCACCGGCCTCCTCCGGGCAGGAGCCCCGCCGGCGTCAGGGGGCGACCCAGATGGGGCTGGACCAGGCGCGTTGTCCGTTGCGCTGTTCGGCGCGGACGCGGTACGTGACGCCGGCGCCGACGGGCTCGTCATCCTCGAGGTCGAGGGCAAGGCGGGTGCCCGGTTCGGGGATGGCCTGATGCAGTTTGACCTTGGGCGACTGGTGGTAGAGCATGTCCCCGCGGGGGTCGGATGCCGCGTCGAAGCCGGTGAGGTCCCGCACCACGCGCGCGGTTTCCCCGGGATACCAGAGGATGCGGCTTCCGGCCGCGAACTCCGCGACCGCTCCGGTGGCCGTGGCCCCGTTCACGGTGATCTCGAGACGGGCTTCGGGCGCCGCCTCGAAATCGAGAACCACCGCCTGCTGGGTGACCTGGCCGGCCGTGCCCTGGGGTGTCACCATCGCCAGCTCGCAGACCTCGCCCGAGAGTACGGGTACCTCTTGTCCCCGCGCGGTCCAGCAGGGGCTCCACCCCTGGAAACGCCCACCCTCGACGC
The DNA here is from genome assembly GCA_016935045.1 of Lentisphaeria bacterium. Taxonomy (GTDB): domain Bacteria; phylum Verrucomicrobiota; class Lentisphaeria; order Oligosphaerales; family JAFGRS01; genus JAFGRS01. Next base: position 1,408 of record JAFGRS010000777.1, read on the forward strand.
GGACCCTGCCGCGCCAGGACCGTTCGGCCGCCGGGAGTTCTCCCAGCAGCGGTCCCCAACCCACTTCGAGGCGCATGCGGTAGGAGGTCCTGCTGCCGGGGGCTGGCATCGTCCAGGTATCCTGGTGGTTGTGGGTATACCAGACCCGCTCGTTGCGCAGGACTTCGATGCGGTCGAGGGCATCCACGCCCCGCAGGCGGATGCGCAGGCGCCGCGGCCCATGGGCCTCGAGCACGGACCCCATCGGGGCGCCGTTGCAGGTGACATCCAGCTCGATGCGATCCCCGGTCACGCCGTACACCCGCCGCGCCCGGAAGGCTTCCCAAAGGGCGTCGCGGGTCAGGTCCCGGGCGAGGCAGGCCATGAGACCGTGGCCCCAGTGCCCGGGCATGTTCGTCCAGTTGTCCGTCGAGCACACACATCCCAGCCGGAGCCCGCGAAGTAGGGCGTCCCGGTAGGTCCCTCCCGCGGTGCCGGGTCCCATGTGGGGGTTGCGCCGCAGTCCCGGTCTTTCCTCGTCGGTCTCCGAGCACCCGTGGACCGAGAAGATCTCGGTGAAGGGCGACAGGGCGGGGTCGCAGGCCTCCCAGCGGGGCGCCCGCATGCCGGGCAGGTACGCGGTATGGTGGGGGATGGCAAGGGCCTCGAGGCCGCGGATGGCGGCGTAGAGTCCGGCCAGGGTGGGGGCGGTGCAGATATCGGGGCCCTCGTGGCGGAGGATGACGTTGTGGTCTCCCCAGCGGGCATTGCCCTGCCACTCGTAGCCGGGGAAGACGACGAATCGGCCCGGGGCGTTCAGGCGGCGCGTGATGTCCTGGAACTCGGCCCATTCCCGGCGCAGGACAGGGGGCGGCTTGAGGGCTTCGACCCGTACCCCCTGCCAGGCCTGGGCGCCGGCCTCCGAGGCTTCGTAGGCATGGCCGACGGAGGGGCGGGCGGCACCCGTCCCGGCATCCCCGAGCAGCCCGTGCTCCGTGAACATGGCCGTGTAGTAGGCCCCGGTGTAGAAGTCCAGGTGCCTGCCGGCGAACTCGAGGACCCGGTCCAGGGGCGGGTCCTGACGGCAGTGCTGATAGGTGTTGTGGTGCGAGTCCCCCCAGTACCGGCGGTAGGGCGTCTCCATGGCGGTCTCCTCCGTTGCGTCCTATGGCCACAGAAGTACTTAGCGCTTCGCGCAACTGGGGACCATGGACCATGGACCATGGACCATGGACCATTTCACGCCAGAGACGTCAGGTACTTGCCCAG
>JAFGRS010000778.1 GCA_016935045.1 Lentisphaeria bacterium
AGGCATCCGAGAGCATAGCGCCGGATCGGCCACAGACAACTGCCCCTGCCGGCCGGCAGGGCTGAGCACGAGTTTCCTTCGGATTGCGCCACTCGGCTCGTGGCGCCTACCGGGATTCGCCGGCAGGCGGGGCCGATGGGTGTCCACCGGCACTACTGCCCGCGGCCGAGGGCCCGGGTCAGCGCCTCGGCCAGCCGCGCCATTGCCTCCCGTCGTCGGGCATACTCCGGAGCCGTGAAGGTTTCGGCCATCCTGGGCACGCGGGGGTCCTCCGTTCTCCAGGCTTCGAGGAGCGTTTCCGCCTCGTCTGCCAGGGGGAGAGCCCGGCCGCGGGCCCGCGCCTCCCCAGCCAGTCCTTCGAGGGTCGCAAGGTAGCGCAGGTCGTCGTAGCCTTCCCGGAAGCACTCCCATTCGAGGGTGGAGACCATTTCCGGTCGGTCGGGGTGGGGCGCGGCGTAGGCGAAGTCGTGGCGGTCGCTGTCCAGGTCGTCGAAGGGGCTTTCCCCGAAGCTGTAGTATTTCCAGGGGACATGTGCCAGCAGGGGGCTTTTCCAGAGCCAGTAGCCGTTGCAGAGGCGGACCCATTCGCTGGTGACGGCGATTTCGCGGATGTTGTAGTACGACCACGCCTCGTCGCCGTCGGCTTCGAGTTCCCGCCGCAGTTCGTTCCAGGAGTGGCCTTCGCCGAGCCACCAATCGAGGGTGTGGCCGTGGTAGCAGCGCACGTCCACGTGGGGGGCTGCCCGGTCGACCATCTCCTGGACGCGGTTGTGGAAGGTGATGTAGATCCGGTTGCCGCTCAGGTCCCGGGTTGCCTGGCTGAAGGCCTGCCAGGGCTCGAAACGCCCCTCGCCGAAAACCTCGTCCATCCAGGTGTAGAGGAATTCGCCGACGCCCAGTTCCTTTTCGAGTTGCGCCAGGGCGCGCAGTCCCTGGGCGTAGATGGCGCGGAAGGTCTCGCTGGAACGGATCTCCGCGGCGTATTCCGGCGTCATGCGGCGTTGGAGGCCGGCCAGGTCCGCGGCCCGCAACGGGTTGGTGCCCACCAGGAAGGGAGGCCCGATGCCTGCGTTGCGCTGTAGCAGCACCGCCTCCCGGACGGGTCCCAGCAGGACCTCGATCGAGTCGTCGTCCCGACGGTTGTACCAGACTCCCTCGTGCCAGACCAGGACGCGCCCCCCATGCTCCCGGATGTCCGCCAACTCGACCCGGATCTGCTCCGGGGGGGTGCCCCGGATGCCGTAGTAACACCCCACCCGTTGCCGCGGTTCGCGCAGGCGGAACCCCGCCACCGTCAGTTCCACCGGCAGCCGCCCCCGCACCTCGCCTCCAGCCAGCAGATCGAGGGTTCCCCGGTACACCCCCGCCGCCGCATCCTCGGGCACATGGACTGTCACGACGATCTGCCGCAGATGCCCGGCCCGGACTTCGTCGGGGGCCTCGGGCCACAGAAACCTCCAGTTCCAGACCGCATCCTCCCGGGGCCGCGTGTACTGCACCCGCTTGAGCAGGCGTTGGGTCCAGCGCAGTTGGGTTCGGCAGCCTCCGAGGACCCGACCCTCCCGGTCCGTGAGGGGCCCAAGCCGGAGTTGCGGCCGGGCCAGCGTCTGCCCGGCCAGGAAGGCCGCCGCCCGGGACTCGTATTCGCCCGGGGTGGCGAGAAGGCCAAGGGCGTCGATCCGGGGCAGGGATCCGGGCGGCAGGCTCATGTCGGGAGGTTCCTCGAGGCTCGATGCCAGCCAGGTCACGGGGGCAGGGGAGGGCGCCCCGGCGGCAGGGAGATACGGGTCCACCGGCTGCAGCACGACGGCTGGGGCGATCTCGAGCGGCCGCGTGAGGCGGACCGCAGCCGTGAAGGGGAGGTACCGCGGCGAACGGATGTCCACCACCACGTTCTCCCCGACGGGGATCCCGCCAAGGCGGAAGTCCCCGAAGGCGTCGGTGCGTGCCAGGCCGACAGCCGTGCGCACCGGTACGCCGCCCAGGCCCTTCCCCGCGTCATCTCTCACCGTGCCGCGGAGTTCGCACAGCCCTCCCTGCGTCGTCCCCGGGACGGCGGTCCGTCCGAAGCGCAGCACCGCGAAGCGTTCGGGGACGTGGAAGCCTCCCCCGGTGGGTGCGGCGGCAGAGAGTTCACGCGTGGGCTGTTCGTTGCGGCAGAGGTTCCCCCGCCAGGTCGATCCCGGTGCCGGGGACGCCACACCCAGCGCGGCGAAGGGAATGGACGCCTCCACGGTCCAGGTGTCGGGATGCGTGCGGCCCGCGCTGCGGACCCCCTCGAGGTCCGCCTTCACCATGGCGCCCGGCTTCTCCCAACGGCAGTCGAACAGGCCCCCGGACGGGCTGAACACGAGCTGCACGTAGGGAGTGTCCGCTCCCCCCGGCTGCAGGAACACCTCCACCGCGTCGCCGCGGAAGATGCCGGCGTCGTCCCGCCCGGGCTGCGTCGGGCGGAAGCTCTCCTGTCCCTTCTCGTGGCAGTGGAAGAAGAGGTACAGGGCTTCGGCATCCGCGCCGGCGCGCACCGTGGTGGCCGTGGCCGGCCGCTCCGCGGTCCGGGTATCGAGGAACTCGATGGCGGCGATCTCCTCCCACACCTCCGCATCGGCATCGCCGTCGATCGCGGGTGCCTGTTCCAGGGGGAACACGGGGACCGTTCGGAGGAATGCCTCCGCATCGATGCGGGCCTCGGTCCAGGCCGTCGTCGGCACCACCTCCGGCAGGGGCGTGCCGGAGAAGAAATCCGTGCGCACGACTTTGGACAGACGGATCGCGTCGATGCCGCCCAGGAAGCGGTGTTCCTCGCTGCCTGCCTCGGCGCCCAGAAAGAAGGGTTGCGGACCCCGCGGGACGGCGCCCGGACAGGGCCTCTCCCCGGCCCGTTCCCCATCCACGAACAGCGCCATCTCCCGACCGTCGAACGTGCCCGCGAGGTGTACCCAGCGCCCGAGGGGCAGCGCCGCGTTCAGCCCGCACCATTCCCGGGCCGACACGAAGAAAGTGACGGTCGGCGAGCGCCCCCCCACATAGAGGCCGAAATTCCCGTTGCGGCCGACAATCCTCTGCAGGCGTTCGTCGCCGCGTTCCCGCAGCAGGACCCAGCACTCGAGGGTGAAGCAGTCCGTCGGCTGGGCATCCACCGCCAGGTGGAAGAGATGCCCCCCGACAGCCGCGTCGAGCGCGCCGCCGAAACGCCCGGGAACCAGGCGGGAGCCGGACTCCTCCACCCGGCAGAAGCCCGGGCCGCTGTCCGTCAGGGGCAGGGAGTCAGCCTGCAGGAGCAACAGGGTCGCCCAGTCCGCCACGGGAGGCAGGGCATCGGTTACGGATTCCCCGCGGCAGACCAGGAGCAGGAAGCCCCAGGCAAAGAGTCCCAGCCGCGGAACCCGAAAGGCAGTCCTTCTCATGACGCATTCCTCCACCCGGCCAGGGCAGGAGCAGTGTTCCCTGGGACATCGGGCGGTTCGCCCCGAGGTCCACCCAACCGGCGCCGTGCCCCCCGTCCTGGAGGGCGACGCTCCTGCTGAGCCGTTTCCCCTGGAGGGCGACGCTCCGCGGAGCCGTTTCCCCTGGAGGGCGACGCTCCGCGGAACCGGTCCCCCCTGGAGGGCGACGCTCCGCGGAGCCGGTCCCCCCTGGAGGGCGACGCTCCTGCTGAGCCGCGCCTGCTCGAACGGCGAAGTCTGCGGGGACGCGTCCCGGCGCCGAATCTGTATTACAGTAGCAGGCATTGGCGTCGCGGCGACGCGATCGCAGTTTCCGTGCCGGCCGGTGGGCAGGCAGGCCCCGCTCCGCGGTCGCGATCCGGTTCGGAACGCAGGCAGCGCAGAAGACAGGCAGGTCCATGAGTAGCGGACGAATGAAGAGCATCCGGCGGACCTTCATGGCAGGGCTCCTTGCGACGGTGCCTTTGACCCTCACCGCGTTCATCATGGTCTGGGTCTTCCGCCTGGTGACCGGACTGATCCCGGCCCTGCTGCGGCAGGTTCCCAGCGTCCTGGTCCAGGACCTTCTGCGGGACCGTTCCTCGGCCCTGATGATCCGCATCCTGGGCCTGGTTGTCCTGGTGACGTTGATCTTCCTGGTCGGTCTTCTCACGCGCAGCATGGTGGTGCGGCGCACCATGCGCTGGGTGGATGCTGTCGCGCTCAAGCTGCCCATGGTGCGGACGATTTACGCCACCATCCAGCAGTTCGGCGCGGCCCTGCTCGAAGGCAGCGAGAGCGGCATGTTCAAGAACGTGGTCATGATCGAGTACCCGCTCGCGGGCACCTATGTGATCGGCTTCGTCACCGCATCCGCTCCCGAGGAATGCAGCCGACACGCAGGCCACGAACTGGTCGCCGTCTTCGTTCCTACGAGTCCCAACCCCACCAGCGGCTTCCTCCTCATGGTGCCCCGCGAGAAGGTCGCGGTTCTCGAGATGGATGTGGTCGAAGGAATGCGCCTGGTGATCAGCGGCGGGGCCGTCCGTCCCGGCCCCGCAGGCCTGCCCACAGCATCCCCCGAATCCGCGCCCGCCGAAACCATCGGTTCACGGGAGGCGGCCGATGCCCCCGCCGTCCCTCCGGCCGACGAGGCCCCGCCACTGCCCTAAGGGCCCGCGCGGGAATACCTTCCCATTTTGCTGCAGCCAATCCCGGTTCCTGGCAAGGCGCGAGCGCAGCGGGCATACCCG
>JAFGRS010000779.1 GCA_016935045.1 Lentisphaeria bacterium
GCGAGAGTTCCCCGAACAGGTCCGTGATGGCGGTTGGCGGCTGTCCGGCGGGCGCCGTCCCGAGCAGGTTGCCGCTGGGGCGGTCCAGGATGGAGAGGTGGAGGGGAGGGGTATCCTCGCCGAGGGCGATCTGGGGGGGGCCGTAGAAGATGGGGGTGAGTTGGCGAATGGCATAGCTGTCTCCCGGCTGGTTGCCGCCGACGCCGCAGAGGATGGGCGATGGCTGGCGGTTCCCGATCCCCTCGAGGCGCACCATGGTTCCCTTCCCGGCGTCGTCGCCGGACCGCACCCGCGTCGGGATCCAGGCCGTGACCGTCTCCCAATGGCCGCCGGAGCGGTCCACGTTGTCGACCGGCGGCACCTCCGTCTGCCCCGTCAGGGTGAATTCCCCCTCGCTGAAGGCGTCGCCGCTGATGCGGTGGAAACAGAAACGGCTGGGCTTGTAGTTCCCCTTGGCGTCGACCGCGCCGAGGCTGTAGTGAAGGTTCAGGCACGCCCCCGGGCTGCGTTTCAGCCGGAAGCGCCAGCCTGCAAGCTGTGCCAGTGGCACGGGCGGCAGGGAGGAGCCGGCCAGCATGTTGCCCGAGCCCAGACGGTTGACGACGCGCAGAGACGCGGCGTTCATGCGGGAGGGGAGCAGGCGGGCGTGCCCGACGGGATCGGTCACGTTCCAGTAGGCGGGATCGAGGTTGTCCACCGGGAAGCCGCGATCCGTCACCCGCCAGCGGGGGGATTCGTCGGCCGGCGGCGCTTCCCCGGCCCGACCGGGAGGCGGATTGCGGCGCAGGGGCGTCACGGGGAAGGTCCTGGGCCTGGTGGACTGGAACGCGATTTTGACCTGGGCAACGGTCATGGACTGCATGAACGTCCAGATGCTGACCAGTCCCTCGTCGAGGGGCTCCGGGTCGTCCACGGCGAAAATCAGCTCGTTGTCGAAGTAGTACTCCACGCGGTTGCCGATCTTGCGCAGCTTGATGTAGTACCAGGCCCCGTGGATGGGGCGCCCGTCGGCGATGAGCGGGTTGAGGAAGCGTCGCACCATGCCTGCCCGGCGGCGGGGCACGAGGTACTTGTCGCTGCGCGCCATCGGATGGCCGTTCCGGTACAGGGTGGTCCAGTTCTGGGAGAGGTTCTGGTCGAACTCCGTGCAGGTGACCGTGTAGCCCGTGTTGGGGGAAGTGGTGGCAGCCATGACGGTGCAGTTCAGGTCACCGGCCCTCTCGTACCACCCCTGCCGGGTGCCGGCGTAGAATTCGAGGGTCAGATCCCCCGTGAACTCCTGCTTGAGCCAGAGGGCGGCCAGACCGTCGGCAGACTCGCCCACCATGTGGGACCAGCTCGGCGTGCATTGGAAACGGTTGATGATCTGCCAGTCACCCCCGTTGACCATCCAGCGATAGGGAGACTCGGTGAAGAAATCGTCGATGACATTGGCCCGCGTGATCCGACTCCGGCCCAGATGAGCCAGAGTCATGCCGGAGACCCGGCAGCGCGTCCCCGTCAGGTCCTCGGTCAAACGGTGGCGGACCCGGGTCTCGCCGTCCACGGTCAGCCAGACCCAGTAGCCCTCCCGATGCAGGTCGTACGACAGGGCGGCCACGGTCTGGCCCTCCTCGGCCGCTGTCAGAGCGGCCTCGTAGGTGGCGGCGGGAGACCCATCCGTCGGGTGGACTTCGAGGCGCAGCGTGCTGCCCGCGACCAAGGCGCGCACGGGGCCTTCCGTTGCTCCATCGGGAACGGCCACGTGGAGGGCGGAGCCGTCGATGCACGGGAGCCGAACGGAGAAGTCGCCGAGGAAGTCGCCCTTGTGCCAGAGCAGGCCACCCTCGCCCGCGATCCACTGCCCCTCCGGGGCGGCCCAGTGCCGCATGAAGCTGTCTTCCTTGAAGACGGGGTTCTTGTTCTCCTGTTCGAGATACCGGTTCCGGGTGAAGTCGTAGTGCAGCTCCGGCACCTCCGCGGCGGTCCCGGCGCCGACGAAGATCCCGGCCCCCCCCTCGAGGGGCCCGCTCACGGGCAGCAGCAACACCACCGTACCGTCCTTGAGCAGCCGCAGCCGACCGGACTCGGTCGCATCACACTCCAACTCGACCGGACGCGGCGCGTCAGCCCGAGGAACAGCATGGTCCCACGTATCGAGCACCTGAACGTGGCCCCGGCGGACGCGCTCGACCCGGTAGGCCTCCCCATCCGGACGGTGGTCGACGACAAAGCGGTAGTACGGCTTGTCGAGGGAACGGAAGCCGCAGACGAGGCCCAGGGACCACGACTCGGCCCGGGGTGCGAAGCGGGCCCGGAAGGCCGTGTTGCGGTTGTGGGGGCGTCCCAGCACCAGGATCTGGTCCCGCTGCTGGGGACGGACCGTCAGGTGCACTTGGTCATCGGGAGTTCCCCTTCGCCACCAGGTGGGCTGTCGGAAGAAGGTGCCCTCCCGATGCAGGAGTTGATAGCGGACTTCGCCGACGTTGCGCAACGGTATGTGGTCGTAGCCGAGGAGCTTGACATCGTCGAAGCGGATTTCGTCTTCCGAGCGCGCATAGAGTCCGATCTTGCCCCCGGGGGGAAGGGCATGCCGGACCCGCATCACCTCCACCTCGTCCAGGAAGCAGACGATCTCGTCGGCAAGAAGGCGGACCCTGGGCATGTACCACTGCTCCCGGTACAGGGGAACGCCCGCTCTGGCAAGGACCTTCCGCCGCCCCTCCCGTGCCTGCCAGAGCCGCAGGCAACGCTCGGAATCCGGGCTGTCCGTGCCCATGTCGATCGTGAAGGCGTAGAAGTCCCCATCCCCCTCGCCACGGTGGTAGAAAACCAGCCCGGCTTCGCCGCGGTTGACCTGCAGCGCAGCGGCGAACTCGTAGTCGTCGAAGAAATCGTAGCCCGTGGTGATGAGAGACTCCACCGGGGTCCCCTTCGACTCGTCGGCGCCGCCGCCCTTGAGGGAGTAGAAATTGGGGCTCTTGTCGGGGGTCAGGGGGACCTTCCTGATGCGGTCGACGTCGGATTCCGGCCGCGTGAGGGCATCCTGCATGACGGTGTGGATCCGCCAGTTCCCCGTCTCGATGCGCCAGGGGTAGAGCTGGTTCGGAGCACCCTCCTCGATCATGAAATCCGAGGCGAAGTTCTCCACGGGCACCGGTCGGAAGACGGGGCCTTCGGCCATGCGTGCGCTGTCTCCCTCGGGCACGTGGACATCGGCCGGGAGTTGGAAGGGGGCTTGCAGGCGCGCCACCAGGGCGTCGCCCAGGTAGAGGCTCCAGTCGTTTTCGCGGAACTTCAGCGTGAGCTCGGCGCGGCTGCGCACGCGAGCGAGACCGTCGTTGGGGTAGAAGCGGATGGGGATGGCGCCGTTGCCATTGCCCCGTCCCGGCAGGTACTCCGCCGCCATGCCGCCGGCATGGAGGGTCAGGACAACGCCGCGGGGTTCCGTACGGCTGACCACGGCCCAACGGAAGCCCCGATCCGGGTACCATCGCGGCGCCAGGTGGAGATTCCCCTCCGGCTTGCGGCAGTAGAGCAATGCCTCCCACCCGGGAAGCTCGTCCGCCCCGGCTGGCGCCAGGCAGCACAGCAGCCCCACCACCGCACTATAGCGGGCCAGCCGGGATGCCGGTGCCCAGGCACTTCGAAGTAACGTCATGACCCTGACCAAACGCGGCAACCACCGCGGGGTGTTCTGCATTCCGCGCTTCCCGGCAGGTCCTGCCGGCTTGCACCACTCTGAGGGTATGACGGATAACGCCGGGAAGCTATTGGCCGGGCTGCCCCCGCGGACCGGCCTTTCACCAGCGCAGTACGTCCCGTACGGCAAGGACGACATCCTCGGCCCCCGGGAGCACTACGCGTTCGAGTTCGGGTGCGGAGGGTACGGGTACGTCGTGGGCCGCGACTCGGCGGATCGGTGCTTCGAGGGCATCCAGGCATTCCGCCGCAACCCGGGCCGCGACTTCCGCGCCGACGCCGCCGGTCAGGCAGGCCTCTTCCGCGATCACCAGGCGGCCCGTCTTGCGCACGGAGGCCGCGATGGTCTCCATATCGAGGGGTTGCAGGGACACCAGATCGACCACTTCGAGGCTGATGCCACGCGGTTCCACGGCCTGCTTCACGGCCAGGCAGATCGGCACCATGGCCGAGTAGGCGGCGATCGTCACGTCGCTGCCCGGCGCGGCGACGACGGCCTGGCCGAGGTCCCGGGTGTACTCGCCCGGGGGAACGTGTCCGCGCTGGGGGTAAAGACGCTTGTTCTCGATGAAAAGCACGGGGTTGGGATCCCGTATGGCGCTCTTGAGAAGGCCCTTGGCCTGGGCCGCGTCGGAGGGTGCCACGACGCGGATGCCGGGAACGCCTACGAAGAGGTTGGTGAGCATCTGGGAATGGCTGGGACCATAGCCGCCCTTGGCGCCGCCCGGGGTGCGCACAACCATCGGCACGGTGACCTGGCCATTGTACATGTAGTGCAGTTTGCCGGCGCTGTTCAGGATCTGGTCCATGGCCAGAGCGATGAAATCCATGAACATGATCTCGACGACGGGTCTGAGGCCCATCATGGCGGCCCCCACGGCCAGGCCCACGATGCTGTTCTCGGAGATCGGGGTCTCCCAGATGCGCTCGGGACCGTACTTGTCGTAGAGTCCCTTGGTGACCCCGAAGGCACCCCCGTAGACACCGATATCCTCGCCGATCAGAAGCACGTCCGGGTCCCGTGCCAGTTCCTCGTCGAGGGCTTCGTTGACGGCCTTCGAGTAGTACAGCATACGGTCTTCGCCTGCCGTGGTCTCAGGCATAGACACCTCCCAGGGCGTGCTGCCGATCTCCGCAGGGGGCGGCCATGGCGGTCTTCACGGCCGCGTCGATTCGCGCCTCGGCCGCCTCGCGCAGGGAGGCGAGATCGGCGGGGGACACGCCTCGGTCCAACAGCTTGGACTCCGTCAGGCCGATGCCGTCCCGTTGCTGCCAGCGCGCCTCTTCCTCCCGGGTCCGGTATACCCGGGGATCGTTCCTGGAGTGTCCGCAGAAGCGGTAGGTGAGCAATTCGAGCAGGGCGGGTCCCTTTCCTGCCCGGACATGGGCCGCGGCTTCGGCGGCGGCGCCCATGACCGCCTCGATGTCCATGCCGTCGCAGGTCTGCCCGGGTATGGCATAGGCGCCGGCCCGGGCAGCCACGGTCTGCGCGGCCATGGAGGCAGAGGCCGGATTGCTCATGCCGTAGCCGTTGTTTTCACAGACGTAGAGTACCGGGAGTTTCCACAGGGAGGCCATGTTGAGGGATTCGTGGAACGTGCCCTGGTTGCTGGCGCCATCACCGAAAAAGACGACGACGATCTCGGACCGACGCTGGTGCTTGAGAGCCAGGGCAGCCCCGGTGCCGATGGGAATCCCGCCTCCGGTGATGCCATTGGTGCCGAGAAAGTGGTGTTCCATGGCGCACATGTGCTGGGAGCCGCCCCTGCCGCCGCAGTAGCCGTTGCGCCGGCCCAGCAGCTCACCCATGACCCGTGCCGGATCGAGTCCCCGGGCCAGCAGGTGACCATGCCCCCGGTGGTTGGAGACCAGCCAGTCCGTGTCCTCGACGGCAAAGACGGTCCCGACGGCACAGACCTCCTGACCGATGCAGAAATGGGACGTCCCGCCAAGCAGGTTCTTCGCGAACAGCTCCCCGAGAGCCTCCTCGAACAGGCGGATCTCCAGCATGCGCTGGAACGCTTCCTTCAGCCGTTCCGTGGTGACCTGCATCGTACTCGTTTCCGTCATGCCCGTTCCCGAAACACCCTCTCCGGACCGCCCCACCCCGGCGGAGCGACACACCAACCCCCTGCACCCCGTGAAGACTTCGCCCACGCTGGGCGTAACCACCCCGCGGCGCGCTCCGGACCACGCCCAACCCTACAACGTCCGGCGAATCCCCGCCATTGGCGCCCAAGGGCCACGGCGCAGACCGCCGGCTCCAGCGCGCCGCGCCGGAGGTGGTGTCAGCAGTCTTCCGCCTGCTCAGGATGCCTGAACCTGGCAGACGTCGTCGCGTCCGGAAAACGGTGCTCTGCATGGTGCGCCCGATCGGGGGGGAGGTCTCGGCGATTCTGGAGGGCGACGCTCCGCGGAGCCGCATCGACGTGAGCCTGCCGCCCGGGGACCGTGCGGCTCGCGGGTGCGGCAGGGCTGTTTGAAGATCCCAACGCCGCCGCCGGGCTTGTCCCGGTGGAGCGCCGATCGGAGGCCGGGGAGGGGGCGCGGCCGCGCTCCCTCACCCCGAATCGGCGCTCCACTGCCGCAAGGGCAGTGGCGGCGGGGACCGATTCGCCGGA
>JAFGRS010000780.1 GCA_016935045.1 Lentisphaeria bacterium
CCGGGTGCACTTCCACCTCAATCGTCATTTCGTCCACGCCCGCCAGCGTCTCCAGCACAATCAGGTAGTCGTTGCCGACCTCGGGAATCCCCATGAGCACGCTCTCGATCTGGATCGGGAACACGTTGCATCCCTTGATGATGAACATGTCATCACTGCGGCCCACGATGCGGTCGATCCGCCGATGCGTGCGGCCGCAGGGGCAGTCGCCGGGCAGGAACCGGGTCAGGTCCCGGGTCCGGTAACGCAGGATGGGCATGGCCTGCCGGTCGAGCGTCGTGAGCACCAGTTCTCCCACGTCCCCTTCCGCCACGGGTTGGAGGGTTTCCGGGTTCACGATTTCCGCCAGGAAGGCGTCTTCCCAGAGGTGCAAGCCGGTCTGGCACTCGCACTCGAAGGCCACCCCGGGGCCGTTCATCTCGCTCAGGCCGTAGGAATTGAATGCCTTGACCCCGAACAGCTCCTCGATGCGTCGACGGGTTCCCTCGGAGTGCGGCTCGGCGCCGATGACGAGGAGGCGCAGGGATGTGTCGCGGCGGGGGTCCAGACCGAGTTCCCCGAAGACGGAGTGCAGCCGCGTCAGGTAGCTGGGGATGGTGTGGATGACCGTCGTCCCGAAATCCTGCATGAGCTTGATCTGGCGCCGGCTGTTGCCCGCGCCGGAGGGAATGGTCAGGGCACCCAGGCGCTCGGCGCCGTACTGGAACCCCAGCCCCCCCGTGAACAGGCCGTAGCCGCAGATGTTCTGGAAGACGTCGTTCTCACGCACGCCGACCGCATACAGGGACCGGGCGACGAGGTTGGCCCAGGACTGCAGGTCGTGCCGATTGTGGAAGATGACCGCAGGGTTGCCGGTGGTGCCGCTGGAGCAGTGCAGGCGGACCGCCTCGTCGCGGGGGACGCAGAGCAGACCGTCCGGGAAGTGCTGCCGCAGATGTTCCTTGGTGGTGAACGGGATACGTTTGAGGGCGTCGAGGTCAGCGAGGTCCTCCACCCCGATCCCTGGCAGTGCCTCCCGGTAGAACCGACTGCGCAGACACTGCCCGAGGGATGTCCGCAGGCGGCCAAGCTGCAGCCGCTCCAGCTCCTCCCGAGGAGCGGTCTCGATGGCGGGTTCCCAGTACATCATCTCGTGCCTTGTCTCCATCGCGTATCCCCGCACGGGGAGTTCCGGCGTTCCTCTCCCCTGGCCTCAGAGTATCGTACCCGGCGGAAGCGGAATGGACACCACAAGGCAGCGGGAAGTAGGTCCCGCGAGCCGAGCCGGACTCTCCCGGGGATTGCGCCACTCGGCTCGTGGCGCCTACTCGGGACCCCGCGCCACTCGGCTCGTGGCGCCTACTCGGGACCCCGCGCCACTCGGCTCGTGGCGCCCCTATCCATACCCCTCGAAGAAGCGCCGGCGCGTGGGATGCCGCAACTTCCGGAGGGCCTTGAACTCGATCTGCCGGATACGCTCGCTGGACAGCCTGAACTGCTGGCTGATGGCCTCGAAGGTCCTCGGTTCCTCTCCGTCCAGTCCGAAACGCAGGATCAGGACTTCCCGTTCGCGTTCGTCAAGCGTCCGCAGAGCATCGTCCACCGCCTCGCGCAGCAGGCGTCGGGCCGTCTCGTATTCCGGCGCCAGGATCTCGTCATCGGCGATGAAGTCTTCGAGGATCGTCTCGCCCGTCGGGCGGATTGTGCTCTGCAGGGAGATCATCTGCTGCGACATCTTGCGCAGGGCCCGGACCCTGGCCGGAGGCATCCCCGTGCGCCGGGCCACTTCCTCCGGCCGTGGCTGCCGCCCCAGTTCCTGCAGGAGGCCCTCTTCCGTCGAAGTGATGGCGCTCAACTCCCGCAGGATGTTGGCCGGAATCCGTATGGTGCGCCCCTGGCGGGAAAGACCCCGGGTAACGGCCTGCCGGATCCAGTAACTGGCATAGGTGCTGAAGCGGTGACCGCGTTCGTACTCGAACTTCTCCACCGCCCGCATCAGGCCGATGTTCCCCTCCTGGATCAGGTCCGTGAACGGCACGCCGTAGTGCGAGTAGCGCCGCGCAATGCTCACAACCAGGCGCAGATTCCCCTCGACCATCGCCCGTCGCGCCTCCTCCTGCTGCCGGTGCAATTCCCCGAGACGCGCCGCCAGAGACTCCCACTGCGGCCCGGTCAGGGCCAGGTCCCCCGCCTTGCCGGCCAGAAAGCGCCGCAGGCACTCCTCGTAGAACTCCCCTCGCAGCGGCAGGCGCGCCAGGACCCGATGCAGGGAGGCCTGCAGGACCCCCAGCCGTTCCAGGTCATCCTCTTCCTCCCCTGCACCTTCCCGCTTCAGCAGCTCACGCATTTTGCGGTCGAGGGTATTGGCCGACGCGAGAACGGCATGGACCTGGCGGACCAGGTCATGGGGTTCTTCGAAGGCGTTGGCATCCACGAGATGGGAGAGTCCAGCCCGGTCCGCCCCGGAGACAAGCTCCTCGAGCACGCCCACGAGCAGGGAGGGCACCCGACACAGCAGACGCCGCAGCTCGTTGCCCGACTCCGAGAACTGCCGGGCATAGAACACCTCCTCCGCGGGGGTCAGGCGCGGGATCTGACCGACCCGCCGCAGATAGGCGCGGATCGCGTCCTCGC
>JAFGRS010000781.1 GCA_016935045.1 Lentisphaeria bacterium
CCTCGCCGCCATCGCCATCTTCACCTTCATGGGAACCTGGAACGATTTCATGGGACCCCTCATCTACATCGCCGACCAGAGACTCTATCCCCTCGCCTTCGGGCTCTATGCCTTCGCCGTCCAGGTCGGCAACAACCCGGCCCTCACCATGGCCGGAAGCCTCCTCATGACCGTTCCCATCATCGTCATCTTCTTCTTCGCTCAGAAGTACTTCATCCAGGGCGTCACCCTCACCGGCATGAAGGGATAGACCCATGAACGCTGACGTTGCGGGGCCGAAAGCAGACAAGCAGGTCGCTGCCGCCGGCCGCGACCGCCAGAAAGCGATCTCGTGAGCGGTTTCTGCGCCAGAGCCGTTGCGGAAGCAGTTGGTTGAGATGCTCGAGGCAGCCTTTGAAGAGTAATGCCTCAGTGAACGCCGGGAGGCTCGCGATACGCTCGCGCTCCAGGGGGATGGAACGTCCGCGGCCGCGCGGGCACTCGCGGGTTTGACTGAGGCGTTACTTTGAAGAGGCCCCGGGCGGTTGACGGCCGTACCGGACCGTGCTAGGCTACTTCTGTGGCGGATGTTGCTCCGACGCCGGGGGTACCCGGGTGCGGAGGCGTGACATCGCGACACGGAGGGGTATTGCCGTGACGCGCCGGGAATTGCTGTATTTTCAACTCAATCGGTTGCGGCGGGGATATGTGTACGGGGTCACCCGACGGGCGCTGCTCGGTGCCGCGGCGGTCGTCTGCGTGTTTGTGGCCGCCGTGGCGTCGGCCGACTTCGCTCTGCGGCTGCATGGGTCCTGGTGTTGGCTGGCCTGGCTGGTGACCCTGGCGCTGCTGGGCGGCGGGATCTGGTACACGGTCAGGACCTGGCGCCGTCCGGTGACGAATGAGCGCCTGGCGCTGCTGGTGGAGAAGACAGCCTCCGGTCTCGAGAACCGGCTGATCAACACGGTGCAGTTCGTGGCAGGGGGCCGGACTCCGCCCGAGTTTGTCGAGGCGGTCCTGGCGGAAGCAGACACCGGGGTCGACCGTCTGGACAGCCGTCAGCTCTATTCCCGTCGGGCCGACCGCTGGGCCCTGTGGTCGCTGTTGGGGGCACTTCTGCTGCTGGCGGGGTTGTCTGCGGTTTCCCCCAGGCGCATGGGCCACGCCCTGGGGCGTGTTCTGCTCCCCATGGCCGGCATCGAGCCCTACACGGTGACCCGACTGGTTCGCGTCGAGCCCGGGGATGCCACCGTGCTGCGAGGCCAGTCGCTGGTGGTCAGAGCCGTCATCGAGGGCGACCGTCCCGAGAGCGGCATTGTGGTCTGGGAACGGGCCCGGGACCGTACCGATACACTCCCCCTCGCCGCCGCCCAGCCTTCCGGCCCCGCCTTCCAGTGCGAACTGAAGGGCGTCTACCACCCGTCCCGCTACCGCGTTGTGGCCGGGGACGCGCGTTCGCCATGGTACGCCATTGCCGTCACCAACCCGCCGGGACTCGAATACTGGGAGGCCAAGATCACGCCTCCGGACCACGTCCGCAGCCAGGAGTATCGCCTCGACAGTGCCTCGACGGACGCGAGCGTGCACGTCGGCGCCACCGTGGTGCTGGCGGGCTCCGCCACGGCGCCCCTGCGGGAAGCGGCCGTGGTCCAGGATGACATGACCACCGGCAGCAAGGCCGTGGCCGGCAGGCGGAAGTTTGCCGTGACCTTCAAGGTCCGTGACGGCGGCAGCATCCGGTTGCGGTTGACGGGGGAGGATGGCCTGGAATCGACCAGCACCATGCCCTTCGCGGTGCAGCCCGATCAGAAGCCGGGTGTCGTGCTGCTGGACACCAAACAGCGCGTTCTGGCGGCCGCCAATGCCCAGGTCCCGGTGTCGTTCCAGGCGCGGGACGACCATGGCCTGACCCGCGTCGGCCTGGAACGCATGCTTGGGGACGATCGCTACGAACCCGTCAGCCTGGCCGAGGCCCCGGCGGAGTCCCGGGAGTTCTCGGGACGTTTCCTCATCGATCTTCCCAGCTTCGATGCCAGGGAGGGGGAGACTCTGCGTTTCCGCGTCTGGGCCGAGGACAACGGCGAGTTTCGCGCCTCCCGGCGGGGGTACGCCCCCGTGATCCAGGTGGCAGTCCCCGTCCTCGAAGACCGCCGCAACGCCCGGCGCGATGTCGCCGAACAGGCGGACGAAAGCCTCAAACACCTCATCGCCATGCAGCGCGAAAACCTCAAGAACACCCGCACCCTCTGCGATCTGGCTGCCCTGGGGAAGGAGGTGCCCGAGGCACGCCTCCAACCCGTCCAGATCACGCAGAAGAACATCCGTGACCTGGCCGGCGAGTTGCTGCAGAATCGAGCTGCTCTGGGTGATTTTGCGACCCTCCTGGCGGGTCTGGTCAACCACGAGATGGCCGAGGTCCTGGAGCGTTTCGAGGAGGCGCGTCGGGTGCGGCCGGAGGAGGTGGGTGGGGTGCTCAAGGTCTGTGTCCGCCTGGAGACCGCCATCCTGGCGGCCCTGACGGGGATTCCCACGGGCCTGGCCGGGGAGCAAAAGCACCAGGACACGACGGACCTCTTCGCGGCGCTGCAGAACGTGGTGGCGCTGCAGCGCACGAACCTCAAGGAATCGAAGGACGTCCAGGCCGCCGCCATGGACGCGGCGGTGCTGTCCCGTCTGGCCGGGGTGGAAGACCGGATCGCGACCGACCTGGTGGCTTTCACCGACATGTGTCTGGTCATGGTGGAGGAGCGCGTGGACGACGATTTCGCGGCTCAGCTTCGGGCGGTGTATGACCTGTTGGAGACCGAGCGGACCTACGAGAAGGTGTTGACTGCCGCGGAAGCTCTGGAAGAGGCGGACCTGGCGGCTGGGATCCAGAACGAGGAGGAAGCGCTCGAGGACCTGATGCAGGCCCTGAACATCCTCAACCAGTGGCGTATGCGGCACGCGCAGAAGATTGTCCGGGATGCCGTGGAGGCGCTCAGGAACACGCACGAGAAGCTCGAGGAGTTGGAGGGCGACCAGAACCGGATCGCGGAGGTGACCCGGGACTTGGCGAAGCGCGGGGTGCTGGACGACGAGGTGCGGGAGAAGCTGCGGGCGATGGACGAGGAACAGAAGGAGATGGCCGAACTGGTGGAGCAGCTCGCCAATGACCTGTACCAGTTCCCCGAGCTGCCCGTGTGCAATGAGCTGAACTCGAAAATGCGGGAGATCCTCGAAGACGTCGAACAGGCCATGGGCAGCGAGAATGCCCCCGCCATCGAGATCGCCGTGCAGAAGGAGGACAGCCTCCTGGACGCGATCCGCAACACCAAGGAGCGCGTCGAGGACGTCGAGATGTGGCTGCCCGACATTCCTGACAACATTGTCTGGAACATGGAGTCCTTCGACACCGATGAGTTCCCGGACATGCCCCTTGTGCCTCTGCCGGACGAACTGGAGGACATCGTGGGGGACCTGTTGGACCAGGCCTCGGACATCGATGCTCAGAGCCAGGACTCGACCGGCAACAACATGATTGCGGACATGGAAATGGGCTGGGCCGTGATGGATGGTCCCATGCCGAGCTTTGCGGCCAAGGGCAAATCGGGCAACGCGCGGCCGAACGACAACGAGATGACGGGCCGCAGCGGCGCCGGGCGCGAGGGGCAGTCTACCGGAGAACTGGTCGAGAACCACGTCAAGGGCCTCGAAGGGAGGACGACCCACGCCCGGCGCACCCAGGACCCGTTCCAGAAGGGGATGGTGACGGAGGACGAGAACTCGACCATGGATGCCCGTGCCACCGGTGGCGGCAAGTTGGGGGGCGAGTCGGAGTCCATCGGCATGTTCGGTCAGGCGCCCCGGCGGGACCTGCACCAGCAGGCCATGGGGGGGACGCCCACGAAGCTGCGGCAGGAGACGGAGGCCCTGTATGCCACGGCGCGTCTGCTGTATCTTGGCACCGGGAGCCTTGGCATGGCCGCTCGCGAACTGCGCGGAGTCGAGAATGCCGGGGAACGGATGAAGGAGTTCGGTTCGCTGCACCGGCGCGTGCTCCGGCGTCTGGAGGACACGCAGGTGGAGTTGAACAGCGGCGTCGTCCTGCCCATGCCTGTGGCTTCTGTCTCCAAGGCGGGCGGAGCGGCCACGGACGACGTCGACATCGGCAAGATTTCCGAGGAGTACCGCGACATCGTGAGCGAGTACTACCGCAGTCTGCAGAACGAATGAGCGGACGCCCCCGCGCTTGCCGCGCGTGTCCCGACAGGCACGCGAACCGTCAGCTCCGGCGCGCGCGCCGGATATTCCCCACCCCGGCAGGGCCGTTGTGGCGGAATATCCGCTCGGGCCGGCGTCAGGGGTGGCCCTGCTCGCCGGCCGCCATCTTCTGCCTAACCTGATCTATTCATGAACCACGAATGGACACGAATGAACACCAATGGGCGCAACGAGTTCCGGCACCGGGGGCGGCAGACG
>JAFGRS010000782.1 GCA_016935045.1 Lentisphaeria bacterium
GTCCCTGGACACCGTGACGAGGACGCGTTCCCGGAGGGGGTTGCGGGTGCCGTCGGTCCGGGCCTGGTACTCGGTTCCCCCCTGTTGCAGCATGCGGCTTGCCCCGGTGAAGGTCCAGTCGCACCAGCTCGAGACGAAGCTGCCGTTGGGGGCCAGGGCGACCCCCAGCCGCGGGTCCAGATAGGGGACGAAGATCGGCTCGCCCTCGAAGCCGTGGAGCGGACCGCGAAAGCCGGAGAACGCGCCCGCGTCGGAGCGCGCCTCGAGCACCAACGTCTTGCCCTCGATCCCGACCTCGTAGGCCACCTCGAGGCCGTCGCTCCGGCGGACCCTGTAGGCGACCGCCGCCGGATGGCTGACGAGCGCGGCGACGCTCCAGGCCCCGGCTTCGCCAATCCCCGCCCCCTGGACCACCTGCGGCCCGCTCCTGCCCGGATCGGCGGCATGGATGACCTCCCCGCCCACTTCGATGCGGACATCCAGACCGGCCGCGGGCCGGACCCGGTAGCAGAGCCGTTCGTCCTCGCCTTCGTAGCAGAGCCGAAAGGCATCGCCGTCCGCCGTCACCGTATTCCGAAAGGCACGCGAAGCCGGCGACGGCACCAGGGTGGGCTCCCCGGGCTGGACCAGGGCTCCCAGGTCGTCCCGCACCCGGTCTTCGACCACGGTGACGGGATACACTGCGCGGCAGGTGTCTTCCCCGACCCGGAGCACGGTTTCCAGGACGCCCCGGCCCAGGGCCGGAAAACGGTTGCATTCCACCCGGCCTCCGCTGGGCAGCCGGACCCCCTCCGCCAGGGCCACGCGGGACCCGTCGGCGCCGCGGAAGACCGCGTCCAGGAGAGCGGCGGGGCTCCCGGCCCGGGAGAACACCCCGCCTGCCAGGGCGGGGGCTTCCCCCAGCGCGAAGAGGTCCCGGCCCGGGTGCGCCCAGGCGAAGCCCCGGACGCACAGGGCAATGCGGCCGAACTGGGAGGGGTCCCGCCAGTAGTCGGGGCCCTGCCGCGGGCGCCAGAGCATTTCGTAGTGCCGATCCATGGGCGTGTCCGAGTCGGTCACAACCACCTGGAACCCCAGCGTCTGCCCCGGCGCCGGCCGGACCCCCAGCGCCGCAAAGGGAAGGGCCGCTTCGAGAACCCAGCCGTCGCTGCACAGGGTCGTCGCCAGGCGAACGCCCTCCGGCACGGCGTCCGGGCCCCCGCCATAGGAACAGCGGCGGATCATGGGACGGTCCTCTTCCCCCTCCGGCAGCAGCGCCAGCACCAGGTCCTCGGGTGACAGTTCGCGCCTCTGCCGGGGCTCCGGAGTCAGGCACAGCCGCAGGGCGTCGCTGCCGAGGAAATCCTGGGTCATGGTGTCCATGAACACGAGCTTGTCGTCGCGCCGGATTTCGGCGACGTACAGACAGACTTCGTCCCAGGCCAGGAAGAGGGTCGAACTCAGATCCCGCGGCCCCGTCCAGCCACCCTTCCATCCCGGCCGGTAACTGGAGACCTCGACGGACATCTGCTGTTTCGAGCGGATGGCCAGGAACGCCCTGCGAAGGTCCGCCGGCCAGTCCCCCGTGTCCCCGTCAATCACCAGGGGCGAGGAGACCCGGAAACAGGGCGCCACCCCCATCGGGAAGGGAGAATCCCCGTCCGCCCGGACCGGCAGGATCCCACGCGCCGGAACGGCTTCGACGGTGTCCCCCAGCGTGAGACGGTATTCCGCAAAGGCCTTCCCCCCCTCGAATCTGCGGTAGGGAGGATGGGCCAGGAACCCGGAACGCGTCTCCCCGCCGCAGCGCCGTGGACCCAGGCGGAAGCTGGCGCCCGTGGCCGTGCTGTCCATGGGGACCTCCTCCCCCGAGGGCAGGCGAAGTCCCGTGCGCCAGATACGCGTCTCGCCCAGGTTCACGAGGACCTTCTCGTCCCGGATGATCCGCGGCGCCTCCCAGCACCCCCAATCGTAGGTCGTCGTGGTTCCCGGACCGGTCAGGAAACGGAGGATGACGGTACGGCCGTCGTGGGCTGAGAGATCGATCTCGCCGTCCGCCCAGGCATGTTCGGCATGATGCCGCTCGGCCAGGACGGCGGTGCCTCCCTCGGCGTCGGTCAACTCGATGGTGAAGGTGACCCCGTCCGTCTCGAGCGCGCCGTCGGCCATCCCAATGGCATAGCGCAGACGCAGCGAATCCGCCCCGGCCGCCGCGCCCGGGCGCGACGCCACAAGCACGGCAACGAGGAACGCGGCGCGGCAGACGAGGGGTGACAGCTTCATGGGGGCAGACCTTTCGTCGGCAGTGGTCCGTCGCTCCGGGCCGCCCGTACGGCCCCGGTGATCCACAACCTTGCCGGTCTGCCGGCCCTTGTCAACCCGCCTGCCCCCCGTTGCCGTGCAGCGGGTTGCGGGGGTGGCCGCGCGGGAATACCCTGCAGGGGTGGCGGGTGTGTATTGGAGCGCCGCGTCGGGTCACGGAAGTGGCGGCCACCGGTGCTCCCGTTGGATGAGTTGGCGGGAAGGAGAACACAGCGCGACCACTCCGTTTCTGCGCCGCGACGGGATGCTTCTGGCCGCATCCCTGATCTGCTGTCTCTGCGGCGCAAGCAGGGCTGAGGAAGGGGCCCCTGTCCCGGGGGAATCGCTGACCCCGGGCCAGGCAGCCGAGACGAGTCTGGCGATTCAGGGGGCCTTCGGCGGCGGCGGCGCCGCACTCGAGCAGGAAGACGGGACCATCCGCATCACCGGGGTCGTGCCGCAGGCGGTGACGGAACTCCGGGCGCAGGGCGACACCCAGGCCGCCGAGCTGTTGGCGTCGCGCCTGACCGGGAGCTGCCGGCGGCGGCCGAACCGGCGGCCTTCGTCCGCGCAGCCATCGAGGAGCTGCAGAAGGCCCTCCCCGCCGCCCCGGGACCGTAGTCGTGCCCGTCCCGGCCCGTCCGCGAGCGGGAGGCAGAAGGCCCTCCCCGCCGTCCCGGGCCCGTCCGCGAGCGGGAGGCGGAACGACCAGCCGGAGAGAAGGGATCCGGGACCGGAAAACGGTTGCCATGGCCGCTATCTGTGGCTGCGTGTTTTCCGGACATCTCAGCCCCCGCCCTGACCGGAAAACACCCCCGTGCGGGCGCGCCCCCGCCACCCACTGTTTTCCGGACGCGCATGGGGCGCGGCGGGTGACCGGAAAACA
>JAFGRS010000783.1 GCA_016935045.1 Lentisphaeria bacterium
AATGCCCCCGATGGCGATCAGAACGAAGAGCGCGATCCAGTTCCCCTTCGGACGCGCTCGCCGCGCCCCCCCCCCCGCGACGCGTGCCCTGCGGACCGGAACGGCGTGCAGGACCGGCCGAGTGACGACGGACGGGTTGCTGATCCGTTTCGAGAGAATCTGCAGTTCCCGCAGCACCTCTTCCCAACTCGAGGGTCGCCGGTCGACCTCCTTGCTCAACATTCGGCCCACCAGGTCCGAGATCATGCCCGGCACGGCGGAGTTGCGCTCGCGCAGAGGCTCCAACGGCTCCGTCAGATGACGCTGCATCACCTCCTGAGCCCGGTCGCCCGGAAACGGCGGACTGCCCCCGAACATGTGGTACAGCGTCGCGCCGAAGGCGTAGATGTCCGAACGGCAGTCCCCCTTCTGCTGCTGTCCCCGGATGACCTCGGGCGCCGCATAGAGGGGCGTGAGCAGGATGTCGGGTCCCGCGCAATCGTGTTCGCCGACCTTGGCGAGCCCGAAGTCGGCCAGCTTCGTCTCGCCGGCCGTGTTGATCATGATGTTTTCCGGCTTGATGTCGCCGTGGGTCAGCTTCTGGCGTTGCCAGCCGTAGTTCAGGGCGTCGGCAATGTCCACGGCCAGCTGCAGCCCCGGTCCCGGACGCACATATCCCTGCCGCTGGATGCGCTGCAGAAGGGTCTCCCCTTCCACGAACTCCATGGCGAAGTAGTAGATGCTTCCCTCCGTGACCCCGGCATCGTAGGCCTGGACGATGTGGGCGTGGGAGAGGGCCGCGGCGGCCCGGGCTTCGTTGAAGAAGCGGACCACGAATTCTTCGCTGGATGCCAGCTCGTCCGACAGGATCTTCAGGGCCACCGGGCGCCGCAAATTCAACTGGATGGCGCGGTAGACAATGGCCATCGCCCCGCGCCCCACCTCCCGTTCGACCTCGTATCCGGCCACCCGGGTCCCGGGCTCTAGGTTCCTGCTGGAGGCAAAGGACATGATTCCCCTACCCCGGACATTGCCCGGGGCTCTTGCGACAAGCTCTCCGTCGGGTCGGTTCGGCAATCCCCCCTGCCCTGTCCAACGGCCGTAGCGGCCCGATGAGCGCCGCTGGCGGGGGGTGGGCCTTCGCGGGCGCCGCGGGTATTCCTGTTCCTGGACGAGTCAGGTCTGCTGCCCTCCGTCAAGGAGAGGCGGGAGCGATGACGGGACGGATGACCCGGCAACCGATGGCAGTCAGGCGGTCGCAGAGGGCTTCGTACACACGATCGTCTTCGTACGTGCCCACGATCGCACCGCCGCTGCCCGCGAACTTGGCGGAGGCCCCGGTCTTGCGAGCCTCCGCCACCATCCGCGCGTTCAGTTCCGCTACTGCGAAAACGCGGTTGCGAAGGTCAAAATTGGCGTCGACCAGGGCGTGGATCTCGCCCGGCCGGCCGGCCAGGAGGGCATCGTAACCCCGCTGCGCAAGATCCGCGAACTCATTCATGGCGGCCATGACCCGATCCCGGTCGGCACTTGCCAGATTGGCCAGTTTGCGGTGGTAAATGCCCGAGAACTCGGCCCGGGCCGGATCATAGGCCAGGTAGAGGTTGGGCAGCTGTTCAGGCTCGATGCTGGTGTAGCGCCCGTGCCGGCGGCGCTCGAAGTGGCGCCGCTCGAAGTCCATGAACACGACCCCGTCGTAAATCTGCACCACCCGGTCCTGCATGCCACAGGAGATGCCGAGTTCCTGGCTCTCCGCCTGCCAGCAGAGGGTCGGCACCATCTCTTTGGGGATCCTGTCCCGCACGTCGTAGAATCGCATCAGCGCCTTGAACATGGCCGTGCAGATGGCACTCGATCCACCCAGACCCACCAGGCGGGGAATGCTGCTGCGGTAACGCACGGTGAAACTGCGCCGGGGCAGATCGATGCCGGATTCCCGGCAGTAGTCCGCGAAGACCTTGGCGGTGGCCTTCATCAGGCGCACGCCGCCATAGTAGCCGAAGTGCTGAATCGAGTCGACCAGCTCGCCGAGGCTGCCGAAGACGTGCCCGTCCACGTCCGCCAGCTCGAATTCCACCTCGGGGCTCTCGTAGATCGTCACCGTAACCGGAAAGTCACGGATGGCAAAGGCAATGGTCTTGCCGTAGTAGCCGTCGGAGGGATTCCCCAGAAGCCCCGCCCGGGCATAGGACACGCTCTCGAACAACATGCTCTGAACCTTCGCGATCCCCGTGAATCCTGTCCCGCCGCCGCAGCAGCGTCAACCCCCGTGCCCGATGCCCGCCGGTACCGCCGGCGCACGGGACTCCGCCCGACGCCCGGCGAGGGGCCGGCGATGGCCTCGAGGGCCTGAGCCTAACCCACGGGCGCCCGCCGAGCCGATCCCTCGATTGTCATCGGGGAACTCGTGGGACAGCACCCTAGTATAGCCAGACGACAGGGCTCCGCCAAGCTCCCGTCCGCGGCAAAAACGACCCCTTCGCGCGCCAGCAGGGCACGCTTCTCCGCCAGGGCTTCCCCCGTCCGGGCCCCGCGGAACCCCCCCGGGGTGAGGTCGGCCGCGATGACCCGATGACAGGGCACCAGAGGCGCGAGGGGATTGTGACGGAGCGCCTGCCCCACGGCCCGGGCGGAGCCGCAGCCGAGAGCGCGCGCCAGGGCGCCGTAGGTCGTTACGGCCCCCGGGGGCACCCGGCACAGCAGCGCGAACACGCGCCTGCGAAACGGAGACAGGCGTTCCCAGACCTCCTGCGGCACACCTTGCGGCGGGGGAGGCGCCGGGAGGGGCGCACGGCCCCCTGCACGGCCCCGTGCCGGCCGCGGTCGGGACGGCGCCGGGCCTGACTCCTCCTTCGCTGTGCTCCCGTTTGCCATCGCCGGCGCTGCCTGTCCCATCACTCGCGCAGGTGCTGAAGTGCCGCTGACAGGACGGCGCCGATGCCCCCGCGTTGCGTAGATCCCGGTCGACGAACGGAAGTCCGGAATGCCGCTTTCGGTGGACATCCCCGCACCCGTCAGGCAGGCAATCCGCCGCGCCCGGCGAAGAAACTCCGCCAGGAACGCCGTCTCGGCTGCCTCCACTGCGGCCGCCGGTGTCTCGCCGGGACTGATCCCGTGATCCGTCATGACTGCGCATCCCGGGCCTGCCGAGGGGGGGCCCCGTTGCCCCTCGTTCCTCGATCCCGGGATCGCCCCGGCCCTGCCCCCGCGGCTGGCTCCATGGCCTGTCCGTACTATATTGACTCCTCAACCGCCGGCAATCGGTTTCCGCGCCCCGACGGCACACCGGAACAGAGACCCCGCGGCGGAGCCCGGCGCAGGGGTCGCCAAGGAGGAATCCGGCCTTGAGCAGCAACTCGCAGGGCGCCAGCTCCGCGTATCGTGACGCGGGGGTGGACATCGACCTGGCCCACACGCTTCTGGACCGCGTCAAGGCGCGCATCGCCGCGACCCGCCGTCCCGAAGTGCTGGCGCCGATCGGCGGTTTCGGAGGCATGTTCCGCCTCGACCTGGGGCGTTACCGTCACCCCGTCATGGTCACCAGCGTGGATGGCGTGGGAACCAAGTTGATGGTGGCGGCCATGATGAACCGGCACGACACCGTGGGCCACGACATCGTCAACCACTGCATCAACGACATCGCGGTGCTGGGGGCCGAACCCCTCTACTTCACCGACTACATCGGCATCGGCAGACTCCGCAGCCCGCTGTACGAAGAGGTGCTCTCCGGCCTGGCGGATGCCTGCGCCGCCCAGGGAGTCTCCCTGATCGGCGGGGAGACGGCCGAAATGCCCGGGATGTACGGCGACGACTATGACCTGGTGGGCTGCATCAACGGCGTGGTGGAACACGACGCCATCATCAGCGGCGAACGCATCCGACCCGGCCACCTCGCCATCGGACTTGCCTCCAGCGGCCTCCATACCAACGGCTTCTCCCTCGCCCGAAAGGTCCTCTTCGATACCGCCGGCTACCGCGTCGACAGCCGCCCGGAAACCCTGGGACGCACCCTCGGGGAGGCCCTCCTCGAACCCCACCGGTGTTACTGGCCGGCCATCCGGGAAGCCATGTGCCACGGTCCCGTACCCGACGGCCTGGCCCATATCACCGGCGGGGGGCTCTACGACAATGTGCCCCGCGTCCTTCCCCCCGGCACGGCAGCGGTGTTCGACGCCGACAGGATCGCGACACCCCCGCTCTTCGCACTCCTGCGTGAGGCGGGGTCGCTCGATCCCTATGAGATGTACCGTGTCTTCAACATGGGGGTGGGATTGGTATGGTTCGCGGCGCCCGGGGACGCCGAAGGGGCCCTGGAGTGCTGCC
>JAFGRS010000123.1 GCA_016935045.1 Lentisphaeria bacterium
GAACAGCACGTCCCCTGCCAGGGCCAGGCCGGTGGCGAACTCGACGGTGTCGTAGTGGTTGACCAGGCGAGGTGCGGCGGGCACAGTGACATCGACGAGGAACAGGCCGTCTTCGCGCGAGGCGATGTAGGCCAGGCCATCCCGCGCCACGATTTGACGGACGTTCCCTAGGCCTGCCCTTTACCCACATTCGGTTGCTGGGCAAGGGCTTGGGTTTCTCAACTCGTATCCCAGGGACATGAAATGGAGCTGGGTGTACCCTTGCCACATGATCTGATGGCCCGGCGGCGGATCGTTCTTCCGTCCGAGGTGGCCCCCGAGTCGGGCGACCAGGCGAACGATGAGGCCGAGGGTTTCGGGGGCCGGAAGGCGCTGACGGGCGGCATAGGCTTTGAGCACCTCGATCTCGACGTCGGAGAACAGCAGTTCGGCCGGGAGGTCGGGGGTCTCGCGTCCCAGGAGCGTCATCAGCATGATTCGCCAGGCGACGACCAGGTGCATGGCGATTGCGCGCTCCAGTCGTTCGGCCGTGCGGTGGCCGAGGTCCTCGATGCAGCACCCGGACTTGAGGACGCGATGCCAGTCCTCGATGCGCCATCGCAGGCAGTAGCGCCGCAGGCACGTCTTGACGTCATCCGGGCCGTTGACCTTGCCGGTGGTGATCAGAAACCACTCCAACGGTTCGGCGCCTTCCGGGGGACTGTCCTCGAAGACGTGCACGACGCGCACCGAGATGGGGGTCTGGTCGGGGTCGCCGGCGGGGGGCCGGATCTGCACCTCCCGGTACCGCAGTTCGACCTCGGCGATCCGCTCGTCGCGGGCTTTCCGCGCCTTCCGGCCGCTGCACTTGGGTCTGGCGCTCTGCCGTTTTACGTGGACCCGATACCGTTCGCACACCGGCTCCTGCCGGACGCTGTCGAACAGTTTGAGGTCCTCGGTCGTGCACCGGTTGTGCTTGGCGCGCACCAGCAGTTCGACGTTCGGGTGCCGCCGGTGTTCCGCGAACAGTTCCGCGAAGTCGGCTTCGCGGTCCATCACGCAGATGATCCGCGTCCCCGGCGCTTCCCGGGCCACCTCGGCGCAGTCGCGCAGTCCCGCGATCCACTGGAAGGTCTTCTTCTCCTCCGGAGGGATCGGAGCGGGCGCGTCGCTCCCCGCCCCGCCGGCAGCCGTCTTCGGACGCGGCTGCGGCGCGCTGAACTCCGCGCGCAGGACCCCGATGGGCAGCCCGTCGTCGGTGACCGCGAAGGTCGTGTGCAGATGCAGGCCGCGGCTGATCGCGCCGGTCTGATTCGTGCCGGTCACACCCAGCCCTTCGCACTCGGCCAGACCGTTGTAGTTCAGGTCCGTGCCGTCCTGAATGCACAGGACCGTGTCCCGGTCGCGAATGCGGCGGACGCTCTGCCGCCGGTGCGGCAGCAGGATGTTCGCCGGCGTCACCCCCGACTCGTCCGGCTTCTCGATCAGCCGATAGTAGCCTTTCACCTCCGCCCAATCTCCTTTCCCCGCTCCCGTGAACGCCCGCCCCGGCTGCTCCCCGCAGCGCCGGGCGCACTGCACCAGGCGATCGGCCAGGCGCCGGTCGCCCAGCGGCGCCCCGCCGAACTCCTGCGCCGCCCAGTTCTCCGCCTCCAGGCCCTCGGTCAGCTCCAGCGGTCCCAGGCCGCTGCCGGGCCGCAGGCCGAGAACCGTGCGGAAGTCCGGACGCAGGGGGTAAACGTAAATGTCCTTGACCGTTTCGTCACTCGAGCGCTCCCGGTCCTGACGGCCGCGTCCCTTGGTCCGGCCGATCCGTTCCCAGTTCGCCGCCCGGTAGCAGCTCCCCGTGAACGACTCGCTGTCGACGAACGTCTCCGCCAGCAGGGGAGCGAAACCGTACCGGCGCTCGAAGTCGTCCGCCATGCGGCGCACACTCAGACCCAGCACCCGGGACGCCAGATTGCCGCAGTGCACCTGCGGCCGGATCAGCAGGCGGCTCATGCCGACCACCCGGTGCAGGTGCCGGGCCCGGGCGTCGTCGTCCCAGCCGATCCAGCGGTCGCGGTCCTCGAGCCGGCGCGCCGCGGCGCTGAAGCCGAGCGCTCCGAGCCAGCCGTGCGCCGAACCCACCAGGTACCGCAGCTGGCGGCCCACCAGCGGACCGGCGCCGCGCGGATGCTCACGCAGCATCAGCTCGTTCCAGATCCGCATCCGCTCCTCGCCGTCCACCGGCACCAGACACAGGTCGACAACCGCGTCCACCGTCGGAGGCACGTCGACGGGGGCGGGAACCGGACCGTCGAGACGCCGCGGAGAACCGGGGCCGGGGGACGTCAAGGCCGGGGGAAGTTCGAACTCACCCGCCTGCTCCAGGGCCCGCAGGGCCGCCAGGCAGCTGCCGTGCTGCGGCAGACCCCGGTCATCGAAGAAACCGAACTCACCACAGACCCGGTCGGCCAACGCCGTCCGATGGGCGATGTCCCCTTCGGCAAGGACCTCCCGCACAAACGCCAGAGAGTCCGGGGCCGAAAGCCGTCGTTTGATTTGATGCTGGACTTCCATGCCGACACTGTAGATGACGGCAGGCCCCTTGTCCAGCAATCAGTTACGGGAAAAGGGCAGGGCTAGAGCGATCCCGCAGCTCCCACGGATGCCGCCGTTCCCGCCGCTGCGCCCGTCCCCGAAGTAGCCTCCCGGAGCCTCGCGGGCATCCACCCACACGGATTCGGCGTAGGGCTCGAACGAGCGCAGGCAACTCAGCAGCTGGTCTGGAGCGGCGAATGCCCGGCCACCGCATGCGAGGAGTACCGCCGGGAGCAGTGCCGCGGCCCGACGGGCTCGCCTATTCGGCAACGCGGCGATAGGCAGCCAGGATCTCGCCGAAGTACATCGTGTGATAGTCACGTTTCGGGTAAAGCTCCAGAAGCGCCGGGTCCATCAGGTCCGGCGACATGGCCTCGCGTACCACCGTCTTGCACTCGAAGTGCAGACCCGCGATGTCGACAATCGGCGTGCTGACCGTACGCGACGGAACCGTCCCCAGACCGCACTCCCGGAACTTGTCGCAGTCCCGGCCCGACTTCGTCCCGCAGAACGCCAACGCCTGCCGGCAACTGTCGTCGCTCGGCACGCTCACCGTGAAGTTCCCCGCCGGCTCGATCAGCCGGAAGGTATGACGCGACAGCCGAACCGCCGCCATGAAGATCGGCCGCGTCCAGACGACCCCGGCCGTCCCCCAGCCAATCGTCATCGTGTTCAGCCGGTTCCCGTACTTGACCGTCAGGAACGCCCCTCGCGGAAGCTGCTCCATGACCTCGTTCAACACCGACATCGGGGCAACATCAACATTGACCATTGCGACTCCTCCTGAAAAACCTGCCTGCAACGCCAAGCGGCGTTACCTTACACACCGGGGAACCGGCTGCAAGCCCCCCTGCGGTTCCCCGGTCTCTTTGGTCCGTTGTGTCCGTTTGGTCCGTTGCGTCCGTTCCCCTCCCAAACAGGAGCCCCCATGTCCGATCAACCCCCGCACGGTTTCACCCAACGGCGCGCGCCGCGCCGGTGGCACGAGGGTTTCCCCGTGGGGAACGGCGTCTTGGGTGCCATGCTGTGGGGTGACGGGTCCCCGCTCTGCATCACCCTCGACCACGCCGACCTGTGGGACTTGCGCGTCGACGCCGCCGCCCTGGACGACCCGCGCTTCACCGCGGCGGAACTCCGGCGCCTGGTCGCCGCAGGACTTCACGACGAGGCGGTCGAGGTGTTCGACAAGCGTTTCCGCCGCGAGAATCCCGTCACCCCCACCAAAATCCACATCGGCCGGGCCGAGCTGCGCCTCGGCCCCGCCTCCACGTACGAATGCTCGCTGGACCTGGATGCGGCCGTGGTGACCGGGACACTGGTCTCGCCGGAACGCCGCCACGCGCTCGAAGCCTTCGTTCACAAGGAGCGTCCCCTCTTCTGCCTCCGGCTGACGAACACCGCCTCGGATACCGTCTTCGTTGTCCGCCCGTTGATCGACCTCTCCTCCGAGACGGCCCGGCTCGGTCATCCGGCCCCCGTCTTCGGGACGAACGGGGAATGCCGTTCGATGACATGCCGAATCCCGGAAGGACCCGCCTACGCGGTCGCCTGGACCCGGTACGGAGACGACCATTTCCTTGCCGCCGAGATCGCGCCGACGCCCGAACAGGCCGTCTCCCTCGCCCTTGCGGTGTTGGCCGAGGCACGAGACGTCGGGTACACCCGACTGCGGGGCGAGCACGTCGCCGCCTGGGGACGTTTCTGGGACCGGTCGAGCGTCGTCCTCCCCGAGCCCCGCATGGAATTCCTCTGGTACTACGGGCTCTACCTGCTCGCCGCCTCCGCCAGTCGCGGACACC
>JAFGRS010000124.1 GCA_016935045.1 Lentisphaeria bacterium
ACGCTCGCGCTCCAGGGGGCAGGATGCTCGCGAGGATCATGGTGTCGTTGGCGGCAGACTCCACTGAGGCATCACCCGGCGCCGGGCCGTTTCAAGAAAGCCGAAATGTGGAACGCGCCTGTCGGAGTCCCGCGTTCACCCGCAAGCGCCCGCGGACATGGAACTCTCGATTCCGGCCGGGCAACCAGGTCCCGGCCGCCTGGAGGGCGGTCCGGCGTGACCGCCGTGATTGGGAATCGGCCAATGCGGGTTCCGGCCGGGACACAGCCCGGCCCTCCAGACGCCCGGTCCCGGTGGTCCCGGGCGGAATGGGGACCCTGAGCGCCGCTCTTTGGCCGGCATCCGGGCGGTCTCACGGCCCCGGGGTGCGCGCCAGCGGCCGCAGCGCGATGCCATCGAGGTGTCCCCGACCGGTCACTGTCAGGCAGACCGCGGGGGGCGAGAGCACCACCTCGTGCCGTGTTCCGGACAGCCACTCGTTGTCGAGGCGCAGGCGGGGTTCTCCGGGTCCTTCCCAACCGTCGACGGTGAGGGTGGCCCGTATGCGTTCCGGGATCGGGACATGGGCCCACCACGTAGTCACATCGCCGTCGGGCAGGGGATGTCGCCGGCCCTCGAGGGTCAGTACGGCGCCATCCAGGTCCAGTGGGGCGGACAGGGAAACCGGCGTGCGGCCCTCGTCCAGGGACCCGTCGCGCGCGGCGTCGTGACGCAGGAGTGTCCGGCCCCCGAAGTGCAATGCGGCGGCTCGGGAGGCGAAGGCGTTGAGCACGCGGCCGTCCGTCCCAAGCAGCACCGCGGCGGCATCCCCGTCGGTGCGGAGGCTGCCCACTTCGAGGGGGCCGGCGGCATCCTGCCGTCGCAGGGCGACCACGTAGGTGCCATGGGCGGTCCTCAGCTCGCAGCCCCATGCCGTGTCCGTATGCAGACGGTGCGGGTCCAGGGGCTCCGCGGAGGATCCTCCGGCCCGTGCCACGGCCAGGACGGCAACGAACTCGGCGTGCCGGACGGGCTCGAGAGTCCCGGCGGTGAGGGTCCATTCGGGCTGCACCTCCTCCCAGGGGAGGAATACCGAGGCGCGGGGTTTCTGGGGTGGCACGTCGAAGCTGCGGGCCACCCCAAGCCGGAGGTTCTCCGGTGCCAGGAAGACTCCGTGGAGGGTGGCATCGGGGCGGGCGACGGTGAAGGTGCCCCGCGCCTCATGCGCGGGGAAAGGGTCCCGGGTGTGGGCATGGAGAAGCCACTGGAGAGACGCCGGAGCGTCCGTGGTCCGGATCAGGTCGTGGATGATCACGAATCCCGGCTTGAGGAAGAGGATGCGGCGGTCAAACCGCCCCAGCCTGCCCTCGTAGATCTCCGGGTTGCCGCCCGCGTCGCCGACGGCCCACCCGAAGCCGGGGGAGTCGAAGAACGCCGTGATCCGACCGTCGGTTCGGGGCCGCTGGCCATGACCGTCCACCAGCAGCGTGTTGTGGGCCAGGGTCCGTATCGAGTAGGCCTTGAAGTGGGGACTCCCGTACCAGTCGTAGTAGCCCCCGTCGATCGCCAGCTTGTCACCGTAGGCATGGATGACGAAGGCATTCTGGTCGTCGTGCTGGTGGCCCGCGTAGTAGGGGCCGCAGCGCAGGCCGACCGCCACGTCTTCGCGGCCGTCGCTCAGGCAGGTGTGGAACAACGCCTGGCCGATGTGCGGGTAGAACACGGATTGCGGCAGCTCGGCGGGAGGCCTGGGCGGGGTTTCGGCGGCGCTGCGCCCGGCGTACCACAGAGCGTAGGGATTGCGGCTCCGCTCGGCCAGTCGCCCCGTCAGTGCCGCGCCGTAGACGCCGCGGATGGAGGCGTTGCCGCGGGACGACGTGTCCGCGAAGCTGATCGCATAGGCATGCGGGGGCGCGCAGTAGACCGGAAACAGGCAGGTGGAGGCCAGCCAGGGGTGATCGTACAGGTCCACGCCGCCCAGGAAGAGGAACAGGTCGGCGAAGTCCGCCAGCATGGTCACCCCGTAGCTCCAGTAGGTGATCCCTTCCTGGTTTTCGCCGGCAAAGCCCATGCTGGGCAGGATGCGCAGCGCGAAGGCGTGCGCCGCGGCATCGAGCCATTCCTCACTCTCCGGCAGCACTCCCAGCAGCACCAGGGCGGACTCCGCCAGCGCGAGGGTCTGCCGCCAGGGGTGGTTCTGGGCCGGGTTCATGCGGAACGGCGCCACGCGGACGGCAAACTGCAGGGTGCGCCGGCGGATGGCGTCCACACAGCGCTGCCGCTGCTCTGCGGTCAGGGTCTGCTCACAGGCATCGTAGCACCAGACCATGCCCTGGAGCAGGGAAGCCGCCTGGAGGTCCCCGTGCCGGGCTGCGCTGCCGCCGTCGGGGTCCCAGTCGCAGGCCGCCAGGAGCAGGTCCGCGGCCAGGGCGGCGGACTCCGGCTCTCCCGTCGCCATGGCAGCCGTGGCGGCGCGCTTGAGCCGCATGCCGGTCCGCGCCGTCAGGCCGTCGGCCACCTGTCCATACCAGTCAATCCACTGGGGCCAGCGTGGATCGCCTTCGCGATGGGGACCGGGGTGTTCCGGGACCCCTTCCGAAGCCGCGGCGCGCGCCTGCCGCAGCAGCGTTTCCCGCACCTCCGGCGTGGCCGCGCCCACCTCGGCGTGCAGCAGGGGAAGCAGCCGCGGACGGGGTGCCCGGCGCAGCTCGTCCAGGGGCAGGGCCGGCATCGCGTACGCGTGCGTCCTCTCCGGGAGAATCACATGCTGCCGCGCCGACCAGCCCCTCACCAGGGGAGCGTCCTGTTCCACCCGGAAGTACCAGTCTCCCGGGGCCAGGGGCCGGGGCGGGACGTAGAAGGGCCGGTCCGTCGGCAGGACCACGGTGGTGGTCGCCGGCTCGGGGAACGCGGGGTCCTTGCTGATCTGGAGCCGGGAACCGGCCTTGCCGGGGCCGGGCCAATCGAGGAGCGGAGGATTGTTGTGGCAGAGGTAGGGGGGCAGGATCTGAGGCTGGTCCACGGAGGCCGGGGCGTGTAGACGGATGTTGTCGAACCAGACCCTCATCCGGCAGCGTGTGGCGCCCTTCTCCGCCGTCTTGTCCCTGACCCGCCCGTAGAGCTGCATGCGTCGGATCCGGAGCCCCGGCGCCACGGCCACGCCGAAGGAGGGCTTCAGGAGAGGAATGACGACGGTGCAGCGCCGCCATTCCGTGGAGAACCCGTCCGAACTCCAGAGCACCTGCCTGCCCCCCTCGCCGTAGAAGGAGACGCCCAGGTAGGCCCCCTCGAAGCCCGCCTCGATCTCCTCCCGGTGGTCGAACTCGAGAACGAGGTTGCGGCACAGGGCCACGTCGGCATTCAGGTTGAGCTGGCAGTAGGCGCTGGGGGTGGAGGTCTCCAGCCGCAGGCAGTGGCCGCCGCCGGGCCCGTCCGCTACGATGGCCGCCTCCACGCTCTCGGCCCAGGAAAGGACAGCGATGGCGTTCGGGTCCATGGTCTCCTCGAACGCCAACGCGATGCCAGCGGCCGGCAGCTCCGGCGGCGCCGCTCCGGCCGACACGGACAGGAGGGCCGCCCCGAGAACCAAGGTCCCCGGGCGGAAGCGCAGACCCCTCCCGGACAGGCCGCTCGAAGCCGTGCCGGCCACCATCGTCTGTCCCTTTCAGCAAAAGGCCATGCCGCCCGGGGACCGTGCGGCGCACGGGTACGGCGGGCGGTCCCCGACCGCCAGGGTCTGCCGGGATGCCGCCCGG
>JAFGRS010000125.1 GCA_016935045.1 Lentisphaeria bacterium
ACCCTTCCTTCCCCCACGCCGCGAGGGCAATGTCATCCACGGGCGCGGCAGTTGCGACGACAAGGGCTCGGTGGTCGCCATCCTGATGGCCCTGAAGATGCTCGACGAGGCCCTGCGGCATACCGGTCGCCGCCTGCGCCGGAACCTGGTTGCCATGGTTGTGATCGAAGAGGAAACGGGGGGGAACGGTTCCCTTTCCCTGGCCCTGGACCGGCAACTCCGGGAGCGGTACGGATCGCTGCTGGTGCTGGAGTGCACGGACAACGACATCCACCCCGCCAACCGGGGCGCGGTGTGGTACCGGGCCGAGCTGGCCTGTCCCGGGGTCTCCCTCCTCGAAATGGCGGCCTTCGTGATCGAGCAGCTCGAACAGGAAGGGAACGCCATCCGGGCCGAGAGCCGGCACGAACTCTTCCCGCAACGGCCGGTGCAGACCTGCCACGGCATCCTCGGCCACTTCGGCGAACACCCCAGCCGCATCTGCGGCGAGATCTCCTTCGACGTGGTTCTGGACGGACGCGCGGACGGCGCCGTCGAACTCTGCCTCCGGGACTGCATCGACGCCGCCCTCGCCGAGTACACCGCCGCCTACGGCGACAAGACGGCGGTGCGCGATCCCGCCACCGGCAGCGCCAAGGTGGACCACCACTACGACCTGGTACGCACCGCACAGGGCTTCCGCTGCGATGTGCACGGCTCCACCGGGCACATGGGGTCCATTCGTGACAACGACGGCGCCATCACCAAGATGGCCGCCTTCGTCCGCGCCCTGGTACGCTCCCGTACCCGCATCGAAGCTCTCGGCGGCGGCGCCATGGCGCTGCACCTGGCGGGGCAGCGGTGCTCGGGGAGCCTGGTCCTGGAGGGGGGGCAGGGATTCGTTCCCACGCACGGCATCGAGGAAATCATGGAGCGGGTACGGCAGGCGGCCCGCGCCGGAGCGGCGGCCTATCTGCGGCGCGCGGGGCGTGCCGACGACCCCGACACCGTGGTCCGGGTGACCTACGACAAGCTCCACAACGCCGCCTTCGACGGGGACCCCGACTCCCCGGCCATGCGGGATGCCGTGGCCGCCGCGAAGGCCGTGGGCATCTGGCGGGACCGGCCCATCACGGGGTGGACGGTCTCCTGCGACGCGCGGCTCTTCGCCAACGAGTACCCGGGCATGCCCGTCCTGACCTGCGGGGCCGGCCAACTTGCCCACGCCCATGCCGACAGTGAGCACATCGACCTCGACGAACTCCTCGACAGCGCCGCCTTCCTCGGCGTCTATCTCCTGCGCCGGGCAGGCATCGAGTGATGATAGGACGCCGCGGGGCCCCCGAGCATGGCAGGCTGACGTGACATGGATATCCTCGACAACCTGACCGACCCGCAGCGCGAAGCCGTGGTGCACATGGACGGCCCCATGCTGGTGGTGGCGGGAGCCGGTTCCGGCAAGACCCGGGTGGTCACGCGCCGCATCGCCCACCTGGTCAGCAGGGGGGTGTGGCCCAACCAGATCCTGGCCATGACCTTCACCAACAAGGCCGCCAACGAAATGAAGGAACGGGTCGAAGCCCTGGCCGGCGCCAGGCCCCCATGGGTCGGGACCTTCCACTCGATGTGCGCGCGGTTCCTGCGCCGGGACATCGACAAACTCGACGATCCGCGCGACGGCAGCTTCACGATCTACGACGAGGACGACCGCCTCAGCGTCATCAAGTCCTGCCTCAGGGACTGCCATGTTGCCCCCGGCACCGTCAGCGCCGCAGCGGTTCGGGCGCGCATCTCCTCGGCCAAGTGCCGGGTGCAGGACGAAACCGCCGATGTGGTCTTCGCCAACGACGATTCCGACGCTCTCGACGAGACCCTCTGCCATGCCTACGAGAAGCGCATGCGTGAACTCAATGCCCTGGACTTCGATGACCTGCTGCTGCTGAGCGTGCGCCTGCTGGCCTCGAAACCGGCCCTGCGGGACGTCTACCACGGCCGCTTCCGCTACCTTCTCGTGGACGAATACCAGGATACCAACCGCCTGCAATACCTCCTCATGAAGCTGCTGACCGGACCTTCCCGCAACGTCCATGCCACCGGGGACCCGGACCAGTCGATCTACTCCTGGCGCGGCGCCGAATACCGTAACATCCTGGATTTCACGACCGATTACCCCGACGCCAAAATCGTCCGTCTCGAACAGAACTACCGTTCCACCAAGCTCATCCTGCGTTCGGCCAATGAGTTGATACGGCAGAACACCCGCCGCCTCGAGAAGGAACTCTTCACCGAGAACATGACCGGCATCCCGATCCGTGTCGCGGCGGCCCAGTCGGATCGGGAAGAGGCACAGGCCGTTGTGGGCCAGGTGATGGAGCTGCGCCTCGAAGGCGTGAGCCTCCGGGAAATGGCTGTCTTCTACCGCACCAACGCCCAGTCCCGGCCCCTGGAGGACGTGCTTCTCAGCGCCCACATCCCCTACCAGATCGTCGGCGGCCTGCGCTTCTACGAACGCAAGGAGGTCAAGGACGCCCTGGCCCATCTGCGGCTGCTCGTGAACCCCCGCGACGCGGTGTCCCTGCAGCGTGTTGTGGACTGCCGGGCCACCGGGGTGGGCCGCAAAACCCTTGCGGCACTCCTCGGACAGGCGACCGAAGACGGTCTCCCCATCATGGAGTTCCTGGCCGATACGGACTTCCCGAAACGCTATCGGGGACGCTGCGGCGCCAAGCTCGCCGCCTTCGCCGCGTGGTGCGCCGAACTGCGCCGGCTTCCCCGGACTCCCGTGGGCAATGCCACCGCCGCCGTCCTCGAATACTCCGGACTGATCGAGCACTACAAAGAACGGGAAGACACCGACCCCCTCGCCGAAGGGCGCCTCGCCAACCTCAATGCCCTCCTGGAACGCGCCAACGAATACCAGGAGCAAACCCCCGAGGCCGGCGTCGATGCCTTCCTCGAAGAGGTCGCCCTCGTCGCCGACGTGGACTATCATGACCCCGACACGGAAAGCCTCGCCCTCATGACCCTCCACGCCAGCAAGGGACTCGAATTCCCCTACGTGTTCATCGTCGGGGTCGAGGAGGGATACCTGCCCCACGAAAACGTGGCCTGGAACGAGGACGCGGTGGAGGAAGAACGCCGACTGCTGTACGTCGGCATCACCCGTGCCAAACAGGCCGTCTACCTCTCCTACGCCGCCACCCGTTACCTGTGGAACGAAATGCAGTACCGCACCCCCAGCCGCTTCGTCGATGAACTCCCCACCGATGAGGTCGAATTCGTCGGCCGCGGCGCGCACCGCGCCAGCAAGCGCCGCCGCTGGGACGCGTGGTGAACGCCCATTCCTGGAGCCTTGCCCCCGGCGTCGGTCGTCCCCCGCCGTACCTGTGCCGGTTCGGCATACCGCCGACGACGGCGGGCTCCAGCGCCATGGCGTCAGGCTCAGGGCACGCGATGGAGCCAGCGGTCTCCGCCGTATCCGCACGCCCCTTCCCCACGTGACGGAGGGCTCGCCGAGATCGATCCCTGCCCGCTTGACACGCCCCGTCCTGTTATTACGTTTCCGGGATTCGTATGCTTGGGCCGCGTGGTCGGGCTGGGAATCGCATGGAGCCGTGTCACGGGACGTCGGGACGCGTGCAGGCAACGTGGAGATCGGGAATGGGAACATGCGCAGGGCGAATCGGCCTGGGCGGGTTGGTGCTCTGGGGGTTTCTCGCGGGCAGCGGGGCCGGCGGGGAGGAGAAGGCGGCCGGGCAGGAGGAGAAGGAAGAAGAGCGCCCCTTTGACCTGGGCACGACGGTGGTGACGGGCACGCCGGTAGAACGCAGGGCTGCGGACGTGACCTCGGCGGTCAGTGTGATCGACGCGGCGGAGATCGAGGCGTCCAATGCGGATTACGTCATGGATGTGATCGATCCCCTGCCCGGGGTCTACGTGCGCCGGGACGGCATCTACGGCCGCCAGGCCATCGAGTTGCGCGGCCTGGGGGACAATTGCCGGCGCATTCAGACCTTGGTGGACGGGCGTCCCGAGAAGATGTCCCTGTTCGGCTGTACGGTCACGCAGACGTTGCCCCTGGCGAACGTCGAGCGGATCGAGGTCGTGCGGGGACCGGAGTCGATTCTGTACGGTTCGGATGCCATGGGGGGAGTGGTGAACATCGTGACACGCCGGCGGCGGGAGCCCGGTTTCGGGACCGGTCTCGTCTCTTCCTACGGTTCCTACGGCACCTTTCACGGTCTGCTGCGGCACGGGGGCAGGATCGGCGCCTTCGACTACTACGCCACCTACGATCACAAGGAAACGGAGGGGCACCGCCGGAATTCGGACTACGAAGCCGACTTCGGTTCGCTGCGCCTGGGTCTGGACCTGGACGAGGTCTGGCGGCTGGAGCTTTCGGGACAGTACTTTCAGGACGAAGGGGAGGACCCGGGACCGGAAACCGCGCCCTACACGAACGAGGACCGGCGGATGTACGAGCGTTGGTCCATGGATGCCGACCTCGTCGGCCGCTGGGACCGTGCCGAGTTCTCGATCACGGTGTACCACAATGCCGGCGAACACGAGTTCGACATGCCCTCCATCAACGACTTCTGGCATTCCGACGACCGCACGAGCGGGGTGCTGACGAAGCTGGCCCTGAGCGTGTACGAATCGGAGAACCTCGAGGACACGCTCACCATCGGGCACGAGTACCAATACCAGTGGGCCGAACCCGAGGATTCGTGGGTGGACTGGGCCCGGGCACACATGCCCGCTGCGTTCATGGATTTCGGCCCCTACAGCACCAACAGCAACGACGTGTTCGCCTTCAACGAGATCCGTCTCGGCCCCTGGGTCAACACCCTGGGTCTGCGGGCGCACTACGACGACCACCGCAAGGAGTGGGAAATCCTGCCCCAGGTGGGCCTGCTCTACCATCTCTCGGAAGAGTCCGTCCTGCGCGCCAAGCTCGGCAAGGGGTTCCGTCTGGCCCGATACAGCGAGCTGCATCTCTACCCGGCGCACAACGAAGAACTGGACCCCGAGGAAGTCTGGAGTTACGAGCTGGGCCTGACCCATGCCTTCGCTCCTTGGCTGAGCGTCTCGGTCAACCCCTTCTTCATGGACGTGAAGAACCTGGTGCAGACGCTCCCGAACCCCTCGCCACCGCCAGCGGTCCGCAACGTCAACTCGGGCGATTTCCTCATCCGGGGCGTCGAGATGGGAGTGGACCTCCGGCCCATGGCAGGCCTGGACATCGGCCTCTATTATACCTTCACCGACATCGAGGACCCTTCCGGAACGGGCCATGCCAACCGTGAAGGCAAGCCCAGGCACGTCTTCCACGGCGTGCTCACCTACAGGCAGGACCGGTTCAGGGTGTCCCTGAACGGCAAGTACGTGGCAGGACTCTATGACTCCAACCTCCTCGCCGGGGGCGCCATCGAGAAGGTCGACAATTTCTTCGTCGCGGGCGCCAAAGCGTCCTACCAGGTCCACGAAAACGTCCAGGTGTTCGCGGGCATCGAGAATCTCC
>JAFGRS010000784.1 GCA_016935045.1 Lentisphaeria bacterium
ACGGGCCACATGGTGCTCGAGGAGACACTTCTTTCCCAGATCACCTCGAATGCCGCCGTGATGCCCCACTACGAGTTCTTCCATGTTCCGGGCATGGACTGGCTCGGGCGCCACATCGACCCGCCCACGACGCCGCTCCAGGTGGCCTCGGTGGCGCAGCAGCTGGGGCGTCGCCGGGTTCTCAGCGAGACCTTTGCCCTCACGGGCTGGAACGTGTCCTTCGAGGAACTCAAATGGATGTTCGAGTGGCAGATGGTCCGGGGGGTCACGCTGCTCTGCCAGCACCTCGAGG
This sequence comes from Lentisphaeria bacterium, assembly GCA_016935045.1. Classification (GTDB taxonomy): domain Bacteria; phylum Verrucomicrobiota; class Lentisphaeria; order Oligosphaerales; family JAFGRS01; genus JAFGRS01. The sequence goes on from JAFGRS010000784.1 coordinate 293, forward strand.
GGTACAGCCTGCGCGGCATCCGCAAGAGGGATTATCCGCCCTCGTTGTTCTTCCAACAGCCCTGGTGGGAGGAGTATCGCGCCTTCAACGACGCGATGTCCCGGATCGGCATGCTGCTGAGTGTGGGGGAACCGTGCGTCGAGGTGCTTGTGGTCCACCCGCAGTCTTCGGCCTGGCTGGACTTCGACCAGGGCGCCAACCGTGGTCTGCGGGAGCGCAACGAGGCGTTTCTGGGGCTGACGCGCGCCCTGGAGGCCGCCCACGTGCCCTTCCACTACGGTGACGAGCGGATCCTGCGGCGGCACGGGGAAGTCGTGGCGGACAGGCTGCGCGTGGGGCAGTGCCGCTACGCCGTCGTGGTGGTGCCGCCGGTGAGCACGCTGGCCCGAGAGACCGCAATCCTGCTGCGGGACTTCGCGCTGGCGGGGGGGGCCCTCGTCTGGTGCGGCGTGCGACACCCCTGCCTCATCGACGGGGCGGAAGACCCCCTGGCGGGAGAACTCGCGGGACACGGGGTGGCGGTCGGGCAGGCGGCGGAGGTGACGGGGGCACTGCCGGCGTCGGTCCGCCGGCTGCGTGTGCTCGCCGCCACAGGGCAGGACGATCCGGGGCGGATCGCGGTTACGGAACGCAGCTTTGCCGGCGATGTGGGGGGGCATGTCTTCCGCATGGTGTACCTGGTCAACAGCGATACCGCGAAGGTGGTCGAGACAACGGTCTCGGTCCCCGGACGCAGCGCCTGCCGGTTCGTCATGGAAACGGGGGAGACGGTCCCCATCGCCTTCGCGGCCGACGGGGACGGCGGCATCGCGCTGCCATGGCGCTTCGAGCCGGCTGGATCGCTGGTACTGTTCGTGAGCGACGAGCCGGACATGTGGCCGGCCGCGGCCGCATCGGCGGCGACGCCGCGGCCGTTGGCGGAGCGCGAGCTGGCGGGCCCGTGGGACCTCGACGTGTGCGACCTCAATGCCCTGACCCTGGACGTCTGCGACATCTCCTTCGACGGTGAGCGGATCGCGGAGCGGGAACACGTCAGCGTGGTGCAGAAACGGGCCCTGGACCTGGGACACCCGGTGGACATCGCCCTGCGCTTCGAGGTCGAGACCGTGCCGGGATGGGTCCCCCCGCCGGACTGCGCCCTGGTCCTCGAACAGCCCGAGCGCTGGACCGTGACCGTGAACGCTACACGCCTTGCCGGACGCGTCTCGGGATGGTACCGGGACACGTCGTTCCGCAGGCTGGAACTGGAAGGGACCCTGCGGGAGGGCCGCAACGAAATCGTCCTCGAAACCCGTTTCGCGCAGAGCGCGCGGGTGTACGAGAACCTGCGCCGCGCCAGCGCGTTCGAGTCGGAGAAGAACAAACTGACGTACGATGCCGAAGTCGAGGCGGTGTACCTGGTGGGTCCCTTCGGCGTCCTGACCCCGGGAACGGCGGCGCCCTTGCCGCGCGGGGCGCTGCGCTACGAGGGCCCGTTTCTGTTGGGCGAACTGCCGCGGCGGGTCGAGCCGGGGAACCTGACGCTGCAGGGACTTCCCTTTTTCAACGGTACGGTCCGGCTGCGCAGGAGGATCGAGCTGGACGAGGATGGCGCGCGCTGCCGCACCTTCGTCTTCCGGCGGCTGGCGGGGCACGTTCTACGGCTGCGCGTGAACGGGACGGAGGCCGGACGGTGGCTCTGGCGGCCCTTCCAGGCCGATCTCACGGGCCTCCTGCGCCCCGGGGAGAATCTCCTGGAACTGGAACTGACCGGGGGGTTGCGGAACCTCCTCGGGCCCCATCATCTCGAGGAGGGAGAGAGCTACGCGGTCGCGCCGGGCTCCTTCTTCAAGGAACCCAATATCTGGGGATCGAGACCCTGGAACGACGCCTATTGCTTCGTGGATTTCGGAGTCGGATTCTGAGGAAAGGCGGAGACGGCGCCGAACGATATGCCCGCGAGGACGCGGGCGGTCCAGGAGAGACGCGGCGGCGGCAGGGAGTGCCCGCGAGGACGCGGGCGGTCCACGGGGAACCCGCGCACCGTATTTCTGCGCGGAGAACATGAATTCCGCTTGAATTGACACGTTTCCGGTTGCATGGTCTGGTGTGGGACGCGGTTCGGGTCGTCCGACGGCCGACCGGACTGACTCCTTCGGACTGTGTAAGGTTGTTGCGGTTACGGGTTCCAGGAAACAAGGAGTGCGCGATGAAGAGACGTACGTTTACCCTGATCGAGCTGCTGGTGGTGATCGCGATCATCGCCATCCTGGCGGCGATGCTGCTGCCGGCGCTGTCCAAGGCGAAGGCGAAGGCGCAGCAGGCGTCCTGCGCCAGCAATCTCAAGCAGATGGGCATTTCGTGCATCATGTACGCGGGGGACAACAAGGATCGCTGGATGGTCACCGGCTATACGGGGGGCGCGCCGTGGGCGTACTGGACGATCCGTCTGAAGAGCTACTACACGGATACCGAGCTGTTGCGTTGTCCGGGCCGCTCGACGGGGACCTTCGGGACCTCCTGCGAGCATTGCTCGGTGACCCAGGCGGACCTGCATACGTTGTTCGAGGACTGCGATTACCTGTACAACCGGATGCCGTCCTGGGACCTGAGCGTGATCCGCGGCGTCCACGGCGCCAAGGAATCGGAGATCGTGGCGCCGTCGGGTCTTGCCGCGATGATTGACGGACGGCGTTCGCTTGCGCACCGCTACTGGTGGATGCGCGGCAACGGCACGGCGGACGGCCAGGGCTGCGATCCGGCCATCGCCAACAAGCACAGCATGTTGGCCAACACGCTGTACTCCGACGGCCATGTGGAGGCCTATCGTCCTCCGGTCGCAGCGCCCGTACAGGGCAGCAAGGAATGCAAGATGTGGGACAAGCGCAACATCGGGGACTGAGCCCGGCTGAACCCGTCCGTGAGTATGGGACGGGGCACCGGGCGTCTTCGCTCGAGTCCATTGCGCTGTCCGGGAAGTTCACGATTCCTGGAGAGGGAACGGCTCGGCGGAGCCTCGCCCTCCAGGGGAAGGGGCGTTGCGATTGTGGTGCGGTCTGGAGGGCGGACCTCCTGGTGAGCCGAGCGGGGGATCCGGCTCGGCGGAGCCTCGCCCTCCAGGGGAACCGGCGAGCAAGCGTCTGCCTGTGCGTACCGCGG
>JAFGRS010000785.1 GCA_016935045.1 Lentisphaeria bacterium
CCCCCGCAGTGTGGGACCGGCGGTCTGCCGGGCCGCGCCGGAGCGCGGCATTCCAACCTCTGCCCTCCCCTGTCTTCGCACTCCCCTGCGTCCCCTGCGTCCCCTACGTCCCCTACGTCCCCTGCGTCCCCTGCGTCCCCTACGTCCCCTGCGTCCCCTGCGCCCCCTGTGTCCCGCATGGGCGAGCGGCCGACGCCGAGACCATGGATGACCATCCCGGTCCGCCGCCGGACGGCCGGCCGGTTCCCCGAGACCGGATCACAACGACCATGAGCACCCTCATTGCCATCTCGGGCAAGGGCGGCGTCGGCAAGACCACCGTCGCCGCTCTGCTCATCGGGCGCCTCATCGCCCGGGGCCGCACCCCGGTCCTGGCCGTCGACGCGGACCCGAACACCTGCCTGGACAGCGCCCTCGGAGTACAGGTGACCAAGACCGTCGGCGGCGTCCGCGAAGAAGCCCGGGCCATTGCCGCCGAGGGCATGGCCGCCGGCATCTCCAAACAGGAACTGCTGGAGCTGAAGATCGCCGAAAGCCTGGTCGAGAGCCAGGACTTCGACCTCATCGCCATGGGACGCTCCGAAGGTCCGGGGTGTTACTGCTACGCCAACAACGTCCTTCGGGCCACCATCCATGCCATCGCGGAGTACTACCCCTGCGTCGTCCTCGACAACGAAGCGGGGCTCGAGAACCTGTCCCGGCGCATCGTCCAGCACGTCGACCTCCTCCTCATGACCGCCGACCCGTCACGCCGGGGACTCGACACCATCCTGCGTCTGCACCGGCTTACGGCCGAGATGGGTATCGCCTACGACCGCCTCGCACTCGTCGTCAACCGCCTGCGACGGCCGGAACTGCCCCCCGAAGCCGAGACCATCCGGACCCGGATCGGCGCCGATTTCCTCCTTGCTCTCCCCGACGACGAGGTCGTCGCCAGGGCCGCCGAGGAGGGCCGGAGCCTGCTCACGATCCCCCCTGCGAATCCGGTGGCCGCCGCACTGGATCATTTGCTCGAAGGAGTGGGCCTGTGACCGGGGCAGCCATCTTCCAACGGTCCCGGGCCCTGCCACAGGACCCATGCCCGCGAGGACGCGGGCGCGCCAGGTACGCCGCACGGTCTCCGGGCGGCATCCCGGGATGCGGCTCAGCGGGAGCTTCGCCCTCCAGTAGGCCGCACGGTCTCCGGGCGGCATCCCGGGATACGGCTCAGCGGGAGCTTCGCCCTCCAGTAGGCCGCACGGTCCCCGGGCGGCATGGATACAGAGACAAAGTGGCGGTCGGGGACCGCCCGCCGTACTGGGGAGGCACGGCTCAGCGGGAGCTTCGCCCTCCAATCGGTTCACCACTCGAGGTCTGAGAGGACTGCCCGTATGACGAAAGCCGATGCACTTCGGCCGGAGGACCGCGCCAACGACCGCGCTTCCCTCGAGGTCTTGCTGAAGGCCGAGCGCGATGGCGTCGAGACCTGCTTCCATCGCTTTCAGAACCTGGGGGCCCAGTGTCGGTTCGGCACCTCGGGGGTGTGCTGCAGGATCTGCCACATGGGTCCCTGCCGGATCACCCCGAAGAACCCGAGAGGCATCTGCGGTGCGACCGCCGACACCATCGTGGCCCGGAACTTCCTGCGCGAGGTGGTCGGCGGCACGGCGGCGCATTCCGACCATGCCCGGCACCTGGTCCTGCGGTTGAAGGCCGTCGCCGAGGGTCACGGCGGGGACTACCGGATCGCCGACGCGCCCGCCCTCAAGCGGTACGCGGCCCGCTACGGCATTCCCACCGACAACCGCCCGGAACAGGACACCGCCCGCGATCTCGCCGCTGTCTTCCTCGCCGAATTCACCGCCCAGGAGGAGAATCTGCGCACCCTGACCCTGGCCCCCCTGCGTCAACAACAGAGGTGGGCACGCCACGGCGTCGTGCCCCAGGGCATCGATCGGATGTGCGTCGAATCGATGCACCGAACCCACATGGGCGTCGACCACGATTACCGCAACCTGCTCGGGCAGGCCTTCCGCACTGCCATCGCCGACGGCTGGGGCGGCTCCCGCATCGCCTCGATGTGTTCCGACATTCTCTTCGGCACTCCCCGGCCCGTGCGCAGCCAGGCCAACCTCGGGGTCCTCTCGGGCACCAAGGTCAACATCATCGTCCACGGTCACGAACCCGAGCTCTCCGAGATGCTGGCCGTCGCCGCCCACGCCCCGGACATCACCGCCTACGCCCGGGATGTCGGCGCCGAAGGCGTCAACCTGGCCGGGCTGTGCTGCACCGCCAACGAGATCCTCATGCGCCGCGGCGTACCCATCGCCGGCAACTTCCACCAGCAGGAGCTGGCGATCATCACCGGCGCTGTCGAGATGATGGTGGTCGATGTCCAGTGCGTCATGCCCAGTCTCCCCGAGGTCGCCGCCGCGTACCACACCGAAGTGGTCTCCACCGCCGACATCGCCCGCACCATCGGCGCAACCCACGTCTCCTTCCAGGCCGACAACGCCCTCGAATCCGCCAAGACCATCCTCCGCCGCGCCATCGACAACTTCCGCCGGCGTGACCCCGCCAAGGTCGCCATCCCCGACGACAGGAACCCCCTCGTCGCGGGCTTCAGCGTCGAGGCCATCCGCACCATGCTCGGGGGACGCTTCCGGGCTTCCTTCCGACCCCTCAACGACGCCATCATACAGGGACGCATCCGCGGCATCGCCGGCGTCGTCGGCTGCAACAACCCCAAGACCCGGGCCGATGCCTACATCGGGACCCTCACCCGCGAACTTGTCCGCCGCAATGTCCTCGTCCTGCAGACCGGCTGCGCCGCACAGGCCTCCGCGAAGACCGGCTGGATGCGGCCCGAAACCGCGCTCGAACACGCCGGCGACAGCCTGCGCGAAGTCTGCGAGGCCATCGGTATCCCGCCCATCCTGCACATGGGGAGCTGCGTCGACAACGCCCGCATCCTCGAAGCCGCCGCCGAGATCGTCCGGGAAGGCGGCCTGGGGGACGACATCGGCGGACTCCCGGCCGTCGGCGTGGCCCCCGAGTGGATGAGCGAGAAGGCTGTCGCCATCGGCACCTATTTCGTCGCCTCCGGAGTCGATGTCATCCTTGGGCTTCCCTTCCATATTTCCGGCTCCGACAAAGTAACCGCCTACCTGCAGCAGGAGGCCCGGGAGATGTTCGGCGGCGCCTTCCACGACGAACCCGACCCCCTCGCGGCAGTGGACACGATCCTGGCGCTGATCGAGGAGGCCCGGGAGAAACTCGGCATCAACCGCAAGACCGAGCGCAAGCTCTTTGACATGAAGGACAGGAGGGCGCTGAATGTCTAAGATCATCTGCGGCAGCGCCATCGACGGGGCCGTGGCGTGGGTCGCCAGGGCGGAGGCCAGGCTCGACGAAGCCATCGCCGCCAAGGGGGAAGCCTGTCCCGTCGCTTTCCCCGGCACGGCCTACTCCCTGCCCGTGATCTACTCCTTCACCGGCAGCAGGGTCGAGACCCTGGGCGACATGCGCCCCGTCCTGCGCCAGGCCAAGGGACTCCTCCCCGAGCGCCCCTCGGAGCAGGTCTGGCTGCCCTACCTCGGCAATGCCCTCGAAGCCGGTGTCGCCGCGCTCTTCGCCTGTGAGATCATCGAGGCCTGCAAGACCGTCATGGGCCCGCCCCCCGTCGACGGCATCTGGCTCGGCGCCGCCAACGACGTCATCATGCGCGAACGCGGCATCGAGTTCGTCGACGGCACCGCCCCCGGGTTCGCCGCCGTCACCGGCGCCGCCCCCAGCAACGAGATCGCGGTCGCCATCGCCCGCGAACTGCAGCAGAAGAACCTCTACGTCTTCATGGGTGGTCCCAGCGACGGCAGGCAGTTCGCCGAGCAACTCGCGGAAGAAGGAGTCCAGCTCGGCTGGGAGACCCGCCTCGTGCCCTTCGGCAGGGACGTTTCCGCCCTGATCTATGCCCTCGGTTTCGCCAACCGGGCCGCCCTCTCCTTCGGCGGCGTCAAACCCGGTGATTTCGCCGCCAACCTGCGCTACAACAAGGAGCGTATCTTCGCCTTCGTGCTCACCTTCGGCGAGGTCACCCCCGACAAGTATGCCGTCGCCGCCGGCGCCATCAACTACGGTTTTCCGGTCATCGCGGATACGGACATCCCGCAGATCCTGCCCACGGGGGTCTGCACCTACGAACACGTGGTCTCGAACGTCCCCCACGAGACGATGGTGGAACGGGCGCTCGAAGTGCGCGGCTGCAAAGTCAGAATCACGAAGGTACCCGTGCCGGTGCCCTACGGTCCCGCCTTCGAGGGCGAACGCATCCGCAAGGCCGATGTCCAGGTCGAGTTCGGCGGCAACCGGACTCCCGCCTTCGAATTCGTCACCGCGGTGGAACTCGACCAGATCGACGACGGCGAGATCACCCTCATCGGGCCCGACATCGACGCGGTTGCCCCGGGCACCGCCCTGCCCCTGGCCATCTGGGTCGAGGTCGCCGGCCGCAAGATGCAGAGCGATTTCGAGCCCATCCTCGAACGCCAGATCCACCACCTCGTCAACAGCGCCGAGGGCATCTGGCACATGGGCCAACGCGACATCGTCTGGACCCGCGTCTCCAAGAACGGCTTCGCCCGGGGCCTCCGGCTCAGGCATTACGGTGAGATCCTGCACGCCAAACTGCTCAGCGACTACCCCGCCATCGTCGACAAGGTCAGGGTCACGCTCATCACCGAACGCGAAGAGGTCGAACGGCGCCTGGCCGTCGCCCGGAAGGTCTACGACGAACGCAACCGCAGACTCGAATCCATGACCGACGAGTCCGTCGACACGTTCTACTCCTGTCTCCTCTGCCAGTCCTTCGCACCCAACCATGTCTGCATCATCACCCCCGAACGGCTCGGACTCTGCGGCGCCTACAACTGGCTCGACGGCAAGGCCGCCTACGAAATCGACGAAACCGGCCCCAACCAACCGGTCAGGAAGGGCGAGTGCATCGACCCCGTCCGCGGCGTCTGGAGGGGCATCAACGAATACGTCTACAGCAACAGCCACAAGACCGTCAAGGCGTTCTGCGCCTACTCGATCATGGATCAGCCCATGACCAGCTGCGGCTGTTTCGAGGTCATCTGCGCCTATGTCCCGGAGTGCAACGGCGTCATGGCGGTCAACCGCGAGTTCCAGGGCGACACCCCCGCCGGCATGACCTTCTCGACCCTCGCGGGCAACGTCGGCGGCGGTCAGCAGACCCCCGGCTTCATGGGCTGCGGCAAGGTCTTCCTGACCTCCCGCAAGTTCCTCCTGGCCGAAGGCGGCCACCGACGCCTCGTGTGGATGCCCCGGGAACTCAAGGAACTCCTCCGCGATGACCTGCGGCAGCGCTTCGAGGAACAGGGCGTCCCCGACCTCATGGACCGCATCGCCGACGAAACGGTCGCCACCGAGGCCGCCGATGTCCGCGCCTACCTCGAAACGAGCCACCACCCCGCCCTCACCATGGACGATATGGCCGCCCTCGTCGCCCTCGACACCACGCCGGGTGAAACCCCCCGGTCTGCCCCGGCTGCGGCAGAGAGGGAAGCGACCCCGGCTGCCCCCGACGGTCCGCCCGGCGCCGGAACACCGTCCCTGCCGCCCCCCGCCGACGACGGGCGGGCAGGCGGGGGACGCCGCCAACCGCCCGCGGTCGCGCCAACCGCCCCGGCCGCCGCCGCAACGGCAGGGACAGAGGAGGAGGATATGCAGCTGACGCCCGAGATGCTCGAAGAAATCAAGTCGCAGGTCACCGCGGACGTGCTCCGGAGCCTGCGTCAGAGCGTGACCCGGGAGGTCGTCCGCGACATCATCACCACCCTCAGCCGGCGCTTCCTGGGGACGGAACCGGAGATCCCGGAGGCACCCCCGACCGCCCCGGAAACGGTCACCCCGCCCCCGATCGAGCCACCCGAGACGCCCCCGGCACTCGAGCCGGTTCCCGAGGCCCCCAGCGCCCGGGAACGCCTCGGGGCGATCAAGTCCTTCGCCATCGCCCGCGAAACCGCCGACACCCATGTCTGGGAAGTCACCCTGGGCGCCACCCGCGAACAGGGCGGCTCCCGCGGCCGGACTCTGCGCGTCGGCGGCGCCGGCGCCATGCCGTTCCACCTGTGGGAGGGGGACATGCCCAACCGCCCCCTCGTCGCGATGGAGGTCTTCGACAGCGTCAGCGACAAGTACCCCGCCGTCCTCCGGGAAATCTACGGGGAACTCCTCCAGGATCCCGCCCAGATGGCCGTGGCCTGCGTCCACCGCTTCGGCGCCGACCTCATCAGCGTCCGGCTCGAAGGGACCCATCCCGAGAAGGGAAACCGTTCCCCCCAGGACGCCGTGCGCCTCGTCCGCGCCGTCCTCGAAGCTGTCGACGTACCCCTCATCGTCACCGGCCACAGCCACTTCGACAGCAACAACGAAGTCCTCAAGGCGGTCGCCCAGGCCTGCGAAGGGGAGAACCTGCTCCTGAACTGGGTCGAACAGGACAACTACCGCACCATCGCCGGGGCCGCACTCGCCTACGGGCACAGCCTCGTCGCCCAGAGCCCCATCGACGTCAACATCGCCAAGCAGCTCAACATCCTCCTCACCAACATGGATGTAAAACCCACCCAGATCGTCATGGATCCTATGACCGGCTCCCTCGGCTACGGCCTCGAATACACCTACTCGGTCATGGAACGGATCCGCCTCACCGCCCTCGGCGGCGACCGCATGCTGGCCGGACCCATGCTTGTCAACCCCGGCCCGGAATGCGTCAAAACCAAGGAGTACAAGGCCCTCGAACGGGACTTCCCGGCCTGGGGAGAACTGGCGGAACGCGCCTCCCTGTGGGAACTCGCCACCGCCGTCAACCTGCTCTACGCGGGGGCCGATATCCTGGTCATGGATCACCCCGAGGCAGCCGTGGCCGCCAAACAGACCATCGTACGACTCATGGAC